>JBPCNA010000141.1:0-4505 GCA_051001735.1 Solirubrobacteraceae bacterium | reverse complement strand
GATGTTGCCTTCCGCTGATCCACAGCACGTCGGCACCCCGGTATTGCCTATTTCGAGGCTGCATAGCCGGCCTGCACGCACCCCGCACCCAACGCTTCGCTGCGCCCTCACGGGTCGCCAACGCATGCACGCGGCCATCGCGATTCGCTAGATCCTCGATGTAGGACTCCTCCATTCCCTTCTTCATGCCGGTTGTCCGGCGCTTTCGCGGATCCAGGCTTAGGGACGAGGGCGCGAGCGTCGCTTACGGCTGGGTAGTGGGCGAGGAACGCGAGAGCGATCATGCTGTCGACGTCGGCGAAGATGCGGCGGGCGCCGGGCCACAACGCGTCGAGCTCGCCGCGCAGCGGGTTAGCGAGATGCACGCGGATGTCGACAACGTCTTCGCGGGTTCGGACGAGCACTTGCAGCGCGACGGTCTCGTCGCTGGACGGAGCCAGGGCCGCGAAGCGGTGATAATCGGTCCTTGCGAGCTCGCAGAGCACAAACGCATCGAAGCGGTGGCTCTTCCCGGCGGCGGCACGGAACCGGTCGCGCGCCGCGGCGACGTGGTTGGGATGGATCGCCAGCACGCAGATGCCGTCGGCGACGAGGCGCCCGACGAGCAGCCCGTCGGGCCGCTCGATCGCTACCCGCTCCACTTCATGCGCGAGCAGCAGCTCGACCAGCGCGCCCGGGCCCGCCTCGTCGTGGACGAACCGCCGCTCGGTCAGCAGCCGCCCGTCGGTGTCGCTGATGTGAACGTCGTGCCATTCGCTGGCCCAGTCCAGTCCGCAGATTGCCGGCATGCGTGGTCCTCCCGGCTCGGGTTGGTCTTGACGCAGGCCGACCAAGACGTACCGTGGCGGGTGCCCACAGGCAGGCCCTCAAACGGGCGACGCCCTGTTGCCGCTCTGGGTGCCTCGTACCGTCGGGAGGGGCACGTCTCATCGTGGCCGTCTCAGCAGCAAGCGGACGAGGCCCTCTCCCGGCGGCGATCAGCCCTATGCGCTGAGCACTTTCGAGCCGCACCCGGCCAACCGTCAGCCGGCCGACCCCTCAACTACGTAACGAGGGGGAGAAGCTTCACTCCCCGACCCCGGGTTGCCCTATGAGCGACGACCCCGACGACGAGCCGGGCGGCGTTCCGCCGCCGGCGCCTGACCGCAGCTACGCGCCCCCCGGTCGGGTGGAATCGGTCTGGCCGGCCCAGTCGGCGGTGGTGTCGGCGATCGCCCTCCAGCTGCTGCTGCCCGAGCGCCTGACGGTCGGGCCGACCTGGCTGCTGCCGGCTCTGGAGGGCGCGCTGCTGATAGGGATGGCCCTGGCCACGCCGCGCCAGCTCGAGCGCGAGCACCGCGTCCGGCGGCGGCTGGCTCTGTCGCTGACGGCGTTCGTCAGCCTGGACAACATCGCGTCGCTCGCGCTGCTCAGCCACGAGTTGCTGCACCACGGCGTCAAGAACGGCCAGGAGCTGATCGTGAGCGGGGCGCTGATCTGGCTGACCAACGTCCTGATTTTCGGGCTTTGGTACTGGGAGACCGACCGCGGCGGGCCGGGCTTGCGGGCGGAGGGCCGCGACGAGCCGCCGGACTTCCTGTTCCCGCAGATGAGCGACGACACGATCGAGCCGGTCGCCTGGCGCCCGCAGTTCATCGACTACCTGTACGTGTCGCTGACCAACGCCACCGCGTTCAGTCCGACCGACACGATGCCGCTGACGCCGACGGCCAAGGCGATCATGGGCACGCAGTCGCTGGTCTCGCTGGTCACGATCGGCCTGGTCGTCGCGCGTGCGGTGAACATCCTCCAGTAGGAGCGACCAAATGCAGCAAACGCAAGGACCCCACCCGGGTGCCCAACCAGCGCGGGCGATCCGCCCCCTCGCCGCGAACCCGGCGACCCCCGGCCGCTCAGCCGGCATCCTTGGTTCGGTGACGTCTGGCGACCTCAGGAGCGCACACGTCGCGAGATGGAGGGCTCGTGATCGCGACGGTCACCTCCGAGCTGGGGTGTCGGGGCCCTCGGCAGGTGACGAGGACCTGGTGGGCCGGCGGCGGGGCTGGCCGATGACGAGGACCTGGTGGGCCGGCGGCGGGGGCTGGCCGATGCCGCGGACCCGGGCGGTCGGTCGAGACCGCCGCAGGACGCGCCGGAGCAGGGCCGCGTCGCGGCGAGAGCGTCGAGCGTCCAGTTGCAAAGACTTCCAGCCGCGTGTCGCGTCCGAGGCGGGAAGCGCGAGACGGTAGGGACACGGTCAATGCGGGGCCGGCGGACTGGGGGCTTGAGCCGGTCGGACAGGCGAGGAGGAGGGGACTGCCTGCGACTGCCAGGGCCAGTGACCTTCGAGCTCGACGTCGAGCGTGAAGCTGAGAAACGTCCGCACCGCGACCACAACTGCAAGAACGCCCACGCCTCGAAAGCTTGGCGCGACGGCCACAGTGCGGATGATGTCCGCGGCGACGAGGAACTCGAGGCCCAGCAGGATGGACTTGCCAACCTGCTGGCGGTAGACGCGGTAGGCCGGCGAACGGCGGTCCGGCTTTCCTGAGGAGAGCACAAAGACGCCGGAGGCGACGAGCAGCCCGAGCACGATCACGGCGACCCCGGCACCATCGATGACCTGGGAGACGGCGTCCACGACGCCCTTGAAGTTCGAGTCGCCCATCACCCGAGGACGCTAGTGCGTCGATCGGTCGGAGGAGGGACGTGGTCGTCTGCGAGCAACTCGACGACATGATCGCCGAACGCTTCGCCTTCGCGTTCCCGGGACTCGAATTCACCGGAGCGTCGGATCTACGACTCCCTCCCCGGCCGAGGTTTCTCGGTCAGAGTTACGCGCCTCGTGGTCCGCGGGATGCTGGCGTCGCCGCCGGCCGCGCCTGAGTCGCCGGCGCCAGTCGCCGCGGCGCAGCGAGGGCTCGCCCGCCGAGCCACCGGTTCACCGCGCCCGCGCGTCTCCCGCGTGGTGGCCGGACGTGCCGGGGTCCCCGCGGTTGATGGCGACCGGCCGGCCGGGGCACCACGGCGCGGGCGTATGCGTCTGATTGGCGGCTGTTTGACCGGTGGGCGAGGCAGCAAGCGTTGCGTGCGCTGTCCGCCGCCGGCGGCTGCGACGGGCATCTCGCCGCGCTCGCCGCGGGTGCCCTGAAGCCGGGCACGATCCGCCGGCGCGCCGCGGCGATCACCCGTGCCCACGAGCGCGCGTTGTGCCGGGCCGTGAGGATCTCGTCGCGACCAGGGTTGGCCTCGCGAACGAGTGGCGTGCCCAGCTCGACTGTTTCTGGCCCGGCGCTGCCCGGGTCTTCGCGGACATCGGCACCCGGTCGCGCTGGCGTTCCTGCGGCGCTGTCCCACGCCGGGGAACGCGCACGGCCTGGGTGAGGTGCGCCTCGAGCCGTTCCCCCTCGCCCGCCACTCCCACTGTGGTCGCAACCCTGCCCAGGAGCTCCTGGGCGGCTGCGCGACGCAGCATGCGGCCGCGCCGGTGTCCACGAGACGAAGCGCGCCGGTAGGTCGTGCTCGCCCTCGTCGCCCGCTCGAGCCGATCGTCACCCGGATCAGCGAGCTGACCGGCGAAATCCGCCGTGCGCTCGCCGAGCACTCCGACGGTCAGACGTTCCTGTCGCTGTTCAGGGATCCCAAAACCGCGATCTGCCCACCTCGATCCTCACGAGCCCGGCGACTATCGCGAGCGCTACCCGACCCGCTCGACGCTCGCCAGCGACGCCGGCCAAACACCCGTCGCCGTCGAGTCGGGCAAATCCAAGCGCGCCCGCTTTCGCTCGGCCTGCGACCACCGCCTCAGAGCAGCGATTCGCGACGATGGCCGACACGAGCCGCCACCACAACCCCTGGGCCAACGACATCTACACCCGCGCCCGGGCGCGGGGATGCGCCCACCCGCACGCGATCCGGATCCTCGGCCGCCTGGTGCGACGTGATCTGGCGCATCTGGCAAGACCACACGACCGACCAGCCCGAGCGCCACACCGCCCTCCGACGCCTTCTCGCTAGCACTGCTACCAACTGACAATAGTCGGGAATCCCGGATTCCCGACCTCATAGCCAAACAGGGACGTCCGGCGCCGCCGTTACCGAAGGCTGCCCGCAGACAGCGCGCGAAGCGCTCGACGGCAAGCCGGCCGGCGCTACCCGCAACGGAGGGCTTGGCAACAGGAAGTCTCATGTGGACACCCTCGACGACATAGAAACCGGGACTCCCGAAGCTGCCCCGAGCCGCAAGAGCAGTCGTCGCGGGACGTCGATCTGGTCGCGGCACCCTCGTCAACAGCACCGTGAGGATCATTGTCGTGAGCGCGCGCCGGCGCATCGTGGTTGAAACGGCACCGCGGCCACGAGGTGCGAAGCGTGACGCAACCCCTGGCCGTCGATGGACCTGACCTGTTTCCCACTGAATGTCCGGGTTCCGGGTGTTGATCAAGCCGGGAATCTGGGCGGTCATCAAGCGATGTTGGGGGGTGGTCATGGGTTGTGGTGGTTCTTGTGGTTGCGATGGTAGGCCA
>JBPCNA010000140.1:0-12103 GCA_051001735.1 Solirubrobacteraceae bacterium | reverse complement strand
ACCGTGTCGAGCCGGGGCGCTTCCGGCGCCGGCGGCGCCCACGCGGCCCGCCTGACGGCGCTTGCGCGTCGCCAGACCGCGGCTGCCGCCGCGGCGCTGCCGTTCGCGACGACGCCGCCGTCCGGCGTTCCGGCGCCCGGAGCGCTCCTGTCGCCCACGACACCGTCGGGCAGCCCGGTTCCCGGGATCACCTCCGGCCCAGGCATCCCCGGCAGCGCGGCCGGCACCGGCCTGCGCCTGCCACACGGCAACCCGTCCCCGGGCTCCGCCGGGCGCGGACAGGCCGGGCGCACTCCCTCGGTGAGCGCTTCGCGACCCCAACCCAGCTCATCCACCCCGGCCGGGCGCGGACGCCCGCCGCAGACCACCGCGAACCGGCCTCACGCCGCAGGCTCGCTGCCTCCCGCGTCCGGCCCACCCGCCCAATCCGGGGGCCACGGGCAGCTCCCGCCGGCGTCCAACCGTCCGAGCGCCGGGACAGTCCCGGGCCGCGGCACGTCCACATCCGGCGGGCACTGACCGACCGTCTTCGGCCCCGTTCCGCCCACCCCGCCCCGTTCCGCTCCGTTCCGCCGCCCGCCCCGGCCGACCGCCCCGACCGACCGCCCCGCCCGACCGCCGCCCGCCCCGCCCCGCCCGACCGCCCGGCCGAGCTACCCCTCCGCGCAGTCGACCTCGGCGAAGCTGGCCAGGCGCAGCCCGAGGGCGTCGAGCGCCGAGCGGACCGCCGGGTCGGTCAGCGTCGCCACCTCGGCCGCTCGCGGCTCGCGGTAGCCCGATCGGAAGTCCTCGTCGATGAACCCCGGGTGGCAGCCGAGCTCGGTCCACCCCGGGCCGAGCTCCGACTCGAGGATCGAGCGCAGGGCAGCGACGCTGACGTGCTCGAGCTCGTCGACTCCCGGCTCCCACTGGGCGTAGAAGCCGCCGATGTAGTGGACCGCCGAGCTGCCCCGCAGCGGCAGCCCCACCCGCCGCGCGATCTCCCGGGCGATCGGCTCGACCGCGGGCTCGAGGTGGACGTGATGGTGCGAGTCCAGATGGGTCGGAGGGCGGCCGAGCAGCCGCCCGGCAACGGTGAGCTGGCGCTCGAGCTCGGCGCGCACGGCCCCCGCGTCCTCGAGGTCGACCGGAGCAGCCGGCCGGAAGTCGAGGTCCCAGTGCAGGCCCACCGCCAGCGCCGGGTGTCTGCCGGCCAGGCGCGCGGCGTCCTCGGCAGCCGGCCCGCCGACCATCAGGCTGGCGCTGGTGAGGACGCCGTCGGTATGAGAGCGCATGATCCCCCGGTTGATGCCGACGGATGCGCCGAAGTCGTCGGCGTTGAAGATCACGGTCCGCTTCATCGGGGGCTCATTCTGGCCGGTCGGGCCGCCTCGTTGTAGACGGCGGCCATCCGACGAGCGATAACCGGGGTGGCGAAGCGCCGCTCGACCGTGTCGCGCGCTGTGCTCCCGAGGCGTCGGCGCAGGTCCGGAGCCCCGAGCAGCCTGAGGACCGCCCCGGCGAGCGAGGCGGCGTCCCCCGGGCCCACCAGGAGGCCGTCACGGCCGTCGGAGATGATCTCCTCGAGCCCGCCCGTCCTGCTGGCGACGACCGGTCGCCCGCAGGCCATCGCCTCGAGGCAGGTGTACGGGAAGGCCTCGAAGCGCGACGGCACGAGACAGACGCCGGCCTGAGCGTAGTGCTCCGGCAGCTCGGACCGGTCGACGGCTCCCGTCGCCATGAGCGCGCCGTCGGGCAGGCCGAGCGCGGCGGCGCGTCGACGCAGAGCGGCCAGAGCCGAGCCGCCGACCCCGGCCAGCTCGCTGTCGGCGCCGACGAGCAGGAGCCGAGCCCCGGGGACTGCACGGCGGATCGACGCGAGCGCCTCGACGGCGACGTCCTGCCCCTTGTTGTGCTCGATACGGCCCACGACGAGCAGGGTCAACGGCTCGAGCGGCTCGCGCCCGGCACGGAAGCGGACGGCGTCGATCGGGTTGGCGACGATCTGGACGGGCCGGCGCGGCACGCCCCAGCGGGCGGCGACCTCGGCGGCCAGGGCCGCGCTCGGCGAGGTCACGAGTCGGGCGCCGGCCACCGCCCCGCGCTCGAGTCCCTCGACCAGCCGGGCGTCGACGGTCGGTGGCTCGCCGGCGAGGCGTGCGGTGAGAAAGCCGGGGGCGTGGAGGCGCACGACGACGACCGGCCCGCGAGCGACGCGCGAGCGCAGCATCGCGGCCAGGCCCGGGGCTCCGAACTCGGGTGCCTCGACCACGTCGAGTGGCCCGAGGCGGCCGAGCCGGCGGGCCACCCGCCGCGAGAAGACCAGGGACTCGCGGGCGGCGTGGACGCGGCTGAGCAGCGCCACGGTCCCCCGCCGCCAGGCGGGGACGGGCACCCCGACGCGGTGCACGGTGAGGCCGTCGAGCACCTCGACGCCGTCGGCCTCCCAACCGCGCAGCACGAGCTCGACGTGATGGCCCTCGGCGGCGAGGCCGCGCGCGAGCTCCCCCGTGTAGGTGCCGATCCCGCCCCAGCCGGGGTCCTCGCCGGCGACGAGGGCGATCCGCAGCGGCCGGGTCACACCGAAGCGCGGCGGGGAATGCCGGCCAGCTCGAGGGCGTCGCCGAGCAGCCGCTCCGCGTCGAAGTGCTCGCGGGCGAGCTCGCGGGCGGCCACCGCATGGCGGGCGTAGTCGCCGCGGACGCATACCAACGCGTCGGCGGCCTCCTGCACATCACCCACGGCGAGCGCGCCCACGCCGACAGGCAGAACGTCCTCGAAGCCGGTGCCCTGCAGGACGACGGGCCGGCCGGCCGCGAGATAACAGGCCGAGCGGTCGCTGAACCATCCGCTGCGGGTGCCGACGTAGCCGCCCTTCGCGCAGGAGAACTCGCCGAGCGACCCACACACGTAGTCGCGGTAGCGCGCCGGCGTGCCGACCACGGCCGGGTCCTTCAACCTCCACCCGTGGCCGAGCAGCCGATCGCGATCGGGGTCGTCGGGCTCGATCGCCAACACCAGCTCGAGCGGCTCGCCGGCCTTCGCCGGGAGGTCGAGGAAGGCCTCGAACTCCTCGACCTTGGGGCCGAGGACGCGACCCTCGAACTCGAGGTAGCCGTAGTCGCGCCAGGCGCCGATCGTCGTGAAGCGGTCGGTCTCGATCGGTCGTCCCGGCGTCCACCAGTCGAGCACCACCGGCGGCCACAGCGGATGCCAGTCGAGGCCGCAGGCGGGGATGGCGCTGCGCGGCCCGCCGACGTTGGCCCCGACGGTGAAGTAGAGGTCGTGCACCCCGAAGATCGCCTCACGATCGCCGTCGGCGGCCCAGAGGTGGGTGTAGCCGGGGTCCTGCTCGAAGAGCAGCCGCGGCCGGACCGTCTCGAGCAGCGGCCAGGGATCGGGCCGGTAGTGCGCGGCCAGCGACAGCAGGCCCGCCGCGCCCGCGGCGAATCGCCGTACCGCGGCGGCGGACACCCCGGCGTGGCTCGCCCCCGTCCGCGCGTCGAGCAGCGCGGCGCGCGACGGATCCCACCAGTCGCCGACCAGACTCCCGAACGACCGCAGGGCCGCGGCCGACGGGGCCGATTCGAGGAACTCGACGAACAGCACGTCGTGGCCGAGGCGGCGCAGGCCCTCGAGGATCTGCAGGACGTGCATCGCGTGGCCGCCGCGGCCGAGCACCGACGGCCCCGCGAGGTCCTCGACGGCGATCAGGCGGGCCATCACGCCCCGGCGTCCGCGAGCAGCCGGGCGAGCACCGTCTCGGCGTCGAAGTGCTCGCGGGCGATGGCCAGGGCGGCGCCGCCGTGCCGCGCCGGGTCCGAGGCCACCTCCGCCAGCGCCGCCGCCGCCTCCTCGGGAGTGCGGAAACAAAGCAGGCCCTCGCCGGTGGGGAGCACCGCGTCAAAGCCGGTGTCCTGGACGACCGCCGGACGTCCGGCGGCCAGGTAGGTCGCCGTTCGGTCGCTGAACCAGCCGCTGCGCAGCCGGACGTTCTGGTCCTTGGCCGCGGTGAACTCCGCCCCCGAGCCGCGGATGTAGTCGCGGTAGGCCTGCTGGTCGGCGGAGAGCCGGCGCGCCGGCACGACGACGAAGCCCGCCGCCCGCAGCCGGGCGAGGGTCGCCTCGTCGTCGAGGGCGAGCGCGAGCTCGAGCGTGACCCCTACGCGACGCGGCAGATCGAGCAGCTTCTCGAACTCCGCGCTCTTGCTCCAGGTGTAGGTCTCGCCCTGCCAGGCGATGTCCTTGTGCGACTGCTCCCAGCTGGCCACCGTCGTGCAGCGCAGGCGCTCGCCGGCGCCCGAACCGCTCGCGACGTCGGGCGCCCACCAGTCGAGCACGACGGGCTGGCGCGTGGGCCGGTAGGTGATGGACCCGACCGGCACGGCGCAGCCGGGCGTGCCGATCCGCTCGCCGAAGGTGAAGTGGTGGGTGTGGGCGGCGAGCAGGTCGACGGTGAACTGACGGCCCTCCGCGATCTCGATCTGCGGCGTGACGGGGTCGGTCTCCAGATAGATGCGGATCGGCACGTCGAGATGGTCTTCGCGGAGCACGGTCGCCCCGCTGAGGTTGACGAGGACATCGGCAGCGTGGAGGCACTCGGCCAGGGCGAGCGGCTCCATGCCGTGGAGCTCGCCGGCTCGCGCGACGTTGCGAAAGGCCCAGCGGAAGCCGTGGGCAGCGAGCAGGTCGCCGAGCCAGCGGACGGTGCCGGTGGCGTCGTCGGTCACCGTTTCGAGGTACGGGTCGTAGGGCCAGTTGCCCGTGTCCTCGACGTAGACCACGTGGTGGCCGAGGCGGCGGAAGCCCTCGAGGTAGTGGAGGACCTGCCAGGCGACGCCGGCGAAGGGCATCTGGCCGAGCGCGCCGAGCACGACGATGCGCAGGGGCTCAGCCATGGTCGCGGGCGCCCGCGCCCAGAAGCGTGGCCAGCTTGTCGGCGCCGGGTGGCGGGTCGACGGCCCGCCAGGCCTCCACGCCGAGGAAGCGGGCGGCGAGATCGTCGGGAAGCTCGCTCAACAGGTGGTCGGAGCCGAGTTGGGTGCGGTGAGCGCGGAGCGCCCGGAGCTTGCGGTCGAGCCCCGGGCGGACGTCCACCCGCGTCGTCGCCCCGCCGGCCGGAGTGCCGAACGCCCGCGGATCGAGGCCCCACAGCGACGTGGGGAGGCCGCGTCGGTCGGCCGCCGCGACGAGGTCGGGTACCAGCTCGAGCGACCAGACCGCCTCGTAGAGGCGCGGGCCGCCGTCGCCGAGCAGCGCGGCCGCCCGGCCCGCCAGACGCCGGGTCGCCACGTGGTCGGGATGGCCGTAGAGACCGTCGGCGCCGAAGGTGAGGAGCACGGCGGGGCGGACCGGGCGCAGCACAGCGGCCAGCTCGCCGGCCGCTGTCTCCGTGTCGATCCACTCGAGCTCTCCGTCGGGGTGGCGCAGGCAGCGGACCCAGTCGACGCCGAGGGCGGCGGCGGATGCCGCGAGCTCGCCTTCGCGCACAGCGCCGAGCGTCTCGGCGTCGGCCAGCAGCGGATCGCTGATCGGCCCGAGCTCGCCGCGCGTCAGCGAGACGACGCCCGTGGGCAGCCCGAGCGCCGCCGCCAGCGCGAGCGTGCCGCCGGCGATCAGCGCCTCGTCGTCGGGATGGGCGACGACCGCGACGACGGCGCCGGTCACGCCGCCGCTCCGGCCACGCGGCGGTAGAGGGCCTCGTAGTCGGCGACCATCCGCCGGGCGTCGAAGCGAGCCCGGGCCCGGGCGCGGATCGCCGCGCGGTCGAGCGCGAGGGCGGCGGGGACGTGCGCGGCCAGGCCCTGCCAGGTCGGAGCGGTGAAGCCGGTCAGCCCGTCCTCGACGATCTCGGGGACGGCGCCGACGGCGGTGGCCAGCACCGGCGTGCCGCAGGCCATCGCCTCGACCATGACCAGGCCGAAGGGCTCGGGATAGGTGTTCGGGAAGACGAGGGCCGCGGCCCCGGCCAGCAGTCCGTCGCGGGTGGCGTGGTCGACCGGGCCGACGTGGCGTGCGCGCTCGCCGTCGAGGATGGCGTCGAACGCCGGCTCGTGACCCTCGACGAGCGGCCCGGCCAGGATCAGCGGCATCCCGGCGGCCAGGGCGACGCGGACGGCGTCGAGCGGCCCCTTGTCGGGCAGCATGCGCCCGAGGAAGAGCAGGTATCCGCCGGGCGCGGCGGAGAACGGGAAGGCGTCGACGTCGATCCCGTGGGGAACGACGGTGACGTCGAGCCCCGGACCGAGCAGCCCGCGCTGGTACTCGGACGCGGCGGCCAGGTGGACGGAGGGGGAGCACCGCTGGAGCCGCCGCACGTCCGGTGAGGAGTCGACGTGCTGGGTCTCGATCAGCGGGACGTCGACGAGGGCGGCGAAGGGGAGCGCGAAGTGCAGGTCGTGGGCGTGGATGACGTCGTGCTCGCCGGCGCGGGCGAAGGCGGCGGCGGCGTGGGCGGCCTCCCGGAACTGCCAGTCCCAGAGCTCGTCGTCCTCGTCGTAGCCGCGGGGGTGCAGCGAGCGCAGCCGGGCCGAGGTGACCGAGTCGCCGGTCGCGTAGAGCGTGACGTCGTGGCCGCGGCGGACGAGCCCGTCGCACAGCAGGCCGACGAGCTGCTCGATCGAGTCGCCCGACCCGGGCCGCACCGGCCCGGCCACGGGGGCGATCTGGGCGATGCGCAGCGGCCGGGTGTCGGTGTTCATTTGGGCGGGGCCGCGAGCTCGACCGGCGGGGCGTCGTGCTCGGCGATGTCCATCTGGCGGTTGTAGAGCGCCGCGTAGAGGCCGGCGTTGGCCAGGAGCTCGGCGTGGCTTCCCGACTCGACGATGCGGCCGTGGTCGAGGACGAGGATCCGCGTGGCGCGGCGGATCGTCGAGAGGCGGTGGGCGATGATGAACGAGATGCGGCCCGCCATCAGCCGCTCGAGCGCCTCGAGCAGAGCGGCCTCGGTGCGGGCGTCGAGCGCCGAGGTCGGCTCGTCGAGGATCAGCACCGGCGCGTCCTTGAGGAAGGCCCGGGCGATCGACAGGCGCTGCTTCTCCCCGCCCGACAGGGTCGCCCCGCGCTCCCCGACGACAGTGTCGTAGCCCTCGGGCAGGCGGGAGATGTACTCGTCGGCGTTGGCCGCCACGGCGGCGGCGCGGATCTCCTCGCGGGTGGCGTCGGGGCGGCCGTAGGCGATGTTCTCGGCGATCGAGACCGGGAAGATGAAGGGGTCCTGGAGGACCATGGCGATCTGCCCGCGCAGCGATCGGTGGCGCATGTCGCGCAGGTCGACGCCGTCGATGGTGATCCGCCCCGACACGGGGTCGAAGAAGCGGATCAGGAGATTCATCATCGTCGTCTTGCCGGCCCCCGTCGGGCCGACGATGGCCACCGTCTCGCCGGGGGAGGCGACGAGGTCGATCTCGTGCAGCACCGGCCGGCCCGGTTCGTAGGCGAACGTGACCTGCTCGTAGCGAATCGGTCCGCCGACCTTCGCATCGCGCGCGCCCGGCCGATCCTGAATGTCGGGCTCCAACTCCAACAATTCGCTCACCCGATCCGCTTCTGCGGCAGCGCCCTGGATCGTCTGCGCGGTGTGGGTGATCGAGTTCAGCGGGTCGTACAGGGAACCGAGATAGGAGAGGAAGACGATGATCGTCCCCGTGGTCAGCTTGCCCTTCAGCGCGAGATCCGCCCCGACGTAGATCACGCCGGCCGTGCCGAGCGTCGTCACCAGGCCGGCGAACAGCTCGAACCACAGCCCGGCCACGGTCGCGCGGACGTAGGCAAGGACCGTTCGGTCGGCGTAGGAGCGAAAGCGCCCGATCTCGTGGTCCTCGCGGGTGAAGGCCTGGATCGCGGGCATCGCGCTGAGCGACTGCTCGACCACGTTCATCATCTTGCCCTCGAGGTCGCGCTGTTCGCGGTTGCGGTCCTTGATCGGGCCGCCGAGGACCTTGATGACGACGAGGAAGAACGGCGTCACGCCGAGCGCCAGCAGCGTGAGGGTCGGCTGCAGGCTCCACATCACCACGAACATCGCGATCAGCGTGACCAGGGCCTGGAAGGCGGGCACGAGCGCGTCGGTCACCAGCGTGTTGACGCACCACGAGTCCCCGGTCACGCGCGAGATCAGATCGCCGACCGGGCGCCGCGTGTGGAAGAGGACCGAGAGCCGCTGGAGGTGGGCGAAGAGGTCGGTGGCCAGGCTGTAGGTCATCCGCTGGCCGAGCAGCAGCGAGCAGTACGTGTAGACCATGTTGGTCACCGTGCCGAGCAGGAAGATGAGCACCGTGCCGATGACGACCCAGAGCAGGAGGCCGTGCTTGCCCTCGACGCCGGGCAGCGAGCGCAGGACACCGGGGATCGCCTGGCTGCCGAGCACGTTGTCGACGACCAGCTTGATCGGCCAAGGCCGCAGCAGGTCGAGGGCGATGTTGGCGAGCATCGTCGCGATCAGGATCACCAGGCCCCGCCAGTGCGGCCGGGCGTAGCGCAGCAGCCGCGCCTGGCGGCGCAGCGAACCGACGGCCGGGTCGGGCGCGGGGCTCATCCGTCTCCGCCGACGAGGTCATCCGACGGGGTCACGAGGCTCGGCGGGTCGGGCGGGCTCGGTGGGTCGGGCGTGCTCGGCGGGGTCAGCGCCTCGAGGACGGTCGCCATCGCCGAGGCGGTCTCGGTGACGATTCGCACCCCGAGGGCGACCGCGAGCAGCCCGAGCAGGGCCGCGGCGACGATCGCGCCGTCGAGCGCGGCGGCCAGGGCGAGGACGGCGAGCAGCACGGCGTTCAGCACGGCGAGCCGCGACCACGTCGGCCGGCAGCGCCAGCGCGTCAGCTGGCGACCCTGCCCGTGCTCCTCGACCAGCGTCACGATTCGCACCCCGGCCAGCGTCCCGCCCCGGACTTCGAGGTCCCAGACGTCGAAGTCGCCGCCGTAGAGCACGACGGCGCCGAGGTCGACGAGGCGCCGCTGCATCGCGCCGAGCTCGTCGAACGGGTCCTGCCACTCCTCGCGCCAGTGGTCGATGTCGCGGCGCCGGGGCACGACGCGGCCGGGTCGGCCGCGGCGGCGCCAGGGCGTGAGGCCGTGGCGAAGCCTGCCGTCGAGGCGCATGAGCGGCTGGAGCAGATGGAACAGAGCGGCGAGGGCCCGCCGTTGCGCGCGCTGGGCGCCCGAGAGCTGCGGCGTGGGCAGGCGGCCGGCCAGGGCGATGGTGATCGCGCGCACCGACAACAGTCCGGCCACGACGAGCAGGACGGGAGCGAGCGCGAGCAACGGCGACCAGGCGGCGCCGAGGGCGACGAGCAGGGTCAGCCCACCGATCGCCAGGTAGGCCTCCGGCATCAGGAGGACCGCGTCGAGGCCCCGGTGTCCGGGCTCGTAGAGCCGCTGGAAGGGCGCCGAGTTCCACGTGCCGTGGTAGACGCGCCAGCGGTTGCGCCCGGCGGGCGCCCGCGGTGTTCCGTCGCCGTAGATGCGGCCCGTCCAGGTCACGTGGCCGCCGGCGCTGTAGCGCTCGGGCCACTTGCGCTCGAGCATCGCCTCGGCCCGGCCGTAGCCCCGCTGCTGGCGAAGGTAGCCCGCGAGCGTGCCCCGCCGGTGGTGGAGGACGACGGCGGCGGCCGTGTAGCCGATCCGCCCGCCGGCGTCCTGGAGCCGCCAGCAGACGTCGACGTCGTCGCCGGCGACGTGGAAGCGCTCGTCGAAGCCGCCGACGGCCAGGAGCGCGTCCCGGCGGAAGGAGGCGTTGCAGCCGGGGATGTGCTCGGCCTCCCGGTCGTCGAGCAGGACCTGACTCGGGTTGCCCGGGGAGATCGCCACCGCGTCGGCGACCACGCCGTCTCCCGGGACGGCGAGGTTCGGGCCGCCCACGGCGACGACGTCGTCGCGGGCGAAGGCATCGACCACGTGGTGGAGCCAGTGCGGGTCGGGCGCGGCGTCGTCGTCGAGGTAGGCGACGATCTCTCCGCCGGCGGCGCGGGCGCCGGTGTTCCGCGCCGAGGAGAGGCCGCAGTTCTCGGTCGAGATCACCCGCAGGCCGTGGGCGCGGGCGATGTCGGCGCCGGCGTCGGTCGAACCGTCGTCGATCACGATCACCTCGACCCGCGGGTAGGCCAGGCCGACCACGGCGGCGCACGTCTCGCGGAGCGTCCGCTCGCCGTTGTATGTGCAGACGACCACGCTGACCAGCGGTGGACTCGGCGGCAGCGTCACCGGGGAATCGCTCCAGGCCGCGTCCACGGCGGCCAGGGCGGGCTTGGGGCGCCGGCGGCGATCGGTCAGCCCGAAATCCCAGTCGAGCACCTCGGCTCCGCCGCGGTGCCACTCGTCGCACCAGGAGAAGACGTAGGCGCCGGCGCACCCGGCGGCGAGCGCCTCGCGCACCTGCCAGCCGAGCAGGTCGGCCTGGGCCTGCGGACCGTTGCGGGCGCTGTCGAGGCCGATCTCGGTGAGGACGAGCGGACGGTCGCCGACCAGGTTCTGGAGTCGGTGGAGATAGGCGGCGAAGGGCGCGCGCTGCTCGAGGAAGACGTTGAAGCAGACGAGGTCGAGGAAGCTCAGGTCGAGATACTCGGTGGTGGGGTAGTTGACGTAGGTGACGAGCGCGCCCGGATCCTCCGTCTTGACCGCGTCGTGCAGGCGGCGCAGAAAGGCCTCGGTGGGGCGGCGCCCGTGCCAGCGGACCACCGGCGCCGGGATCTCGTTGCCGACGGTCCAGCCGAGGAGCGCGGGGTGACCGGCGACGGCGCGGACCTCGGCCGTGACGCGCCGGGTCACCTCAGCGACCCGGCGCCGGTCGGTCAAGAACGCGACATGCTGCTCCCAGGCCACGCCGGCGAGCACGCGAAGGCCGTGGCGCTGGGCGGCGTCGAGCAGCCAGCGGGGCGGGGCGGTGTAGGTGCGTAACGTCGTGAAGCCGTGCGCGCGCATGGCCGCGAAGTCCCGTTCGGCGGCGCCCGGGTCGTAGGGGGTGCCGTCCTCCCCCGGGGCGAACGGGCCGTAGGTGGCGCCGCGCAGGAGGAGCTTTTCGCCCGCGGCCCGGAGGAACTTCCCGTGGACTGTGGCTCGAACCGCCGCGTCGCAGCCAGGGGCCGGCGCGGCGTCAGGGACGCCGGCGCTCGGTACGTGGCGGGCGTCGGTCAGCGGCAGGAGGCTCATAGCTCATCACGTTTCACCGCCGGGGGAGGTGAACCGGGCGGCGGATCGTCTGGGTCTCCCCCACGACCGGCACCGCCCCGACGCTCAGTCGCAGCGGCCGGCCCGAGCGGGCCAGGGCCCGGCGGGTCGCCGCGTCCAGCCGCAGCGTCACCGTGCGCCGGCCCGCGGCCACGGCGCCGACCTGAGCGACCGCGACCGCGCGCCCAGCCTGCTCCAGGCGCACCGTGAGGCTGCGCAATGCCCGGCCGATCTTCAGCTGCGCCCGGAGAACGGCGCCGTGCCGAGCGAAGGAGACGCGCAGCAGGGCGATCGGCCGGCCCGAGCGGGAGCCCGGCCCGCCCGGCGCGCGGCCCGGTTTCCCCGTGCCCGCGCCCGCCCCGCCGCCACCCCTCCCGCCGCCGCCGGGGCCGGCGACCCGGTACTGCACGGTGAAGGTCGGCAGATCTCCGCCGGAGTCGACGGCGACGTAGTAGACGCCGGTGGCGTCGAAGGTCCAGTCGATGACGTCGGTGGCGGCGTCCTCGGTCACCGGGCCGGTACCCGCCGAGCTGCCCTCCCCGCCGAGCTGGAGGCCTTGGCCGTCGATCAGCGTGGCGTACACGGGGCAGCCGGTCAGGTCGACGGACAGGCAGCCGTGGACGGTGTTAGCCACGTCGAAGTGCAGCGTCTCGCCGGGTTGGGTGACGTCGAAGGCGAGGTAGTCGACGTCGGTGGGGCTGACGAAGCTCCCGCTGTAGAGCGTGCCGGCGGCGAGCGGGCCGAAGGCCTGGGCGATGCTGTCGTCGGGCCCGCCGACATCGGCCGCGGCGGCCGCCGCCGGCAGAGGCCAGGCGAGGAGGGTGGCCGTCAGGACGCGACGCAGGCGGCTCATGCCGCGCGGCGGACGGCGGCGGCGAGCCCGGCCTCAGCCAGCACAGGCTCGAGTCGCAGGACGGAGGGCGGCGCGGATACCGGCGCGGTCCGAACGTCCCTCGCACCA
>JBPCNA010000139.1:0-16193 GCA_051001735.1 Solirubrobacteraceae bacterium | reverse complement strand
CTGTAGGCGACCGTCCACTGATAGGTGCCCGCCGACGACGTCACGAACCTCGGCGAGTCGTCGGACCCCGTGCCCGACACGACCGTCGTCGCGGTGAACACCGGCGCCCCCGTGCACCCGGGGTCGCCCGGCGCGTACAGCTTGAACGACAGGGTCCCCGTCGCCGAGGTCCCGACCAGATTCGTGTGATCCCAGACCTGCAACCCCACATTCGTCGACGGCGACGCATTCGCATACAACGTCGGCGTCGACGCCGACGCAGAGGACACGCAGAGCGCCAGGCCGAGGACGGCGGCGAGCACGACCGCCGGCACCGACCGGCCGCGGCGTCCGGACCGCGCCGCCGCCGCACGAGCGCGCGAAGTGGGAACGAGAGCCGACCTGATCGCCATTTTCAAATCCATGTCCCCTACATCGCGGCAGAAGCTCGCGCGGTCGAGCGCAAGCCGGTCCGCGTGGACGCATAGTCGATGCACTGCGTCCCAAACCGACGCAATCGGGGGACCGCCCACGCTGCTCTGCTCGACACGCGCGGCAACGCGCCTTGAGCCCTCCCACGAGAAATAGGCTAACCGTTCGGGCGGCACCGCCCCGAAAGGGTTTTTTCGAAACTCCGGCCGCCCTCCAGGGGCGGCGCAGATCAGGCGACTTCGGCCGGTTCGTCCTTGCCCTGGAGGCGCTCGCGCCCCCGTTGGACGGCGGCGATGAACTTCGAGAGGTTGACCTCGAGGGTGTTGAGGATCTCGTCGGCGTAGTCCTCGGCCCCGAGCCTGATCTCGCGCTCGCGGGCCCGGGCGTCCTCGACGATGTCCTCGGCGGCGCGCTCGGCAGCCTTCGTTACCTCTTCCTCGCCGACGAGCCGGTTCTGCTTCTCCCGAGCCTCCTTGACGAGGCGCTCGGCCTCGCGCTTGGCCTCGGCCAGCATCTCCTGGCGCTCCTTGACGATCCAGCGGGCCTGCTTGATCTCTTCGGGGATCGTCGCCCGCATCTGGTCGAGGATGTCGTAGATCTCCTCCTTGTCCACGCGGACCTGATCGGTCAGCGGAACCGGCTTGGCGTTGTGCACCAAGTCGTCGAGTTTGTCGATCAATACGAGGACGTCCATGAGCTGACAGCCTAAAGGGTATGCGCCGCGCGCGGTAGGCGCGGCTCGCAGAGCCTGATTCGCTAGCGCCGCAACTCTTCCTGCAAGCGACCGGCGACTCCCGGTGGAACGAGGTGCTCGATGTCGCCGCCGAACGTCGCGAGCTCCTTCACGCCGCTCGAGGAGAGGAAGCTGTACTCCGACGAAGCCATCAGGTAGATCGATTCGATCTCGGGCGCCTGGAGGCGATTGAGCTGGTTCATCTCGAGCTCGTACTCGAAGTCGGAGATCGCCCGCAGCCCCTTGACGATCGCCTTGGCGCCGGTGGCCCGGGCGAAGCTGACGACCAGCGTGTTGAACGGCTCGACGCGCACGTTCGGGAGGTGCGCCGTCGCGTCGCGGATGAACCCGAGCCGCTCCTCGGTGTCGAAGAGCGTGTCGGACTTGCGCATCGACTGGTCGACGACGGCGACGATCAGCTCGTCGAAGAGCGACGCCGCCCGGGTGATTACGTCCATGTGGCCGTTCGTGATCGGGTCGTAGGAGCCCGGACAGACGGCGATGCGATTGCTCTGGGTCATGTCGTTGAGTCCCCTCGGCCGTGCACGCGGATCAGCGTGTCACCGTAGCGACGCTCGCGCTCGAGCGGCAGCCCGAGCTCGACCGGCAGGCGGCGGTCGCTCTCGCAGACCACGCGGCCGCCGGGCGCCAGCACCGCCGCGAGCGGGCCGGCGAGCGCCGCCCCGAGGGCCGCGGCCTGGCGGTAGGGCGGATCGAGGAAGACGAGATCGAACTGCTCGCCCCGCGCGGCCGCCGCCCGGAGCTCGGGCCGAGCGTCGCCGCCGCGGACGCTCACCGCCGGCCGGCCGATCCCGAGCGAATCGAGGTTGCCCTCGAGGACCGCCCGGGCCGCCGGGGCCCGCTCGACGAAGAGGACGCGCTCGGCCCCCCGCGACAGCGCCTCGATGCCGAGGGCGCCCGAGCCGGCGAAGAGGTCGAGCGCCCGCACCCCGTCGAGCGGCCCGAGCATCGAGAAGACCGCCTCGCGCACCCGCTCGGAGGTCGGTCGGGTGGCCGCCCCGACCGGCGCCCGCAGGCGCCGCCCGCCGTAGCGGCCGGCGATCACCCGCATCGGCTGGCACGGCGGGGCCGCACGCCGGCCGTCGCGTACCCGCAGCGGCAGCGCGGATCGCTGAAGCCGCCGACCGGGTTCCGGTGCCGGGCCTCCTGGCCGAACTCGGCGCGGAGGCGGTAGGTCAGGGGCCCGAGGCCGGCGGACAGCATCGCCCGGAGGTTATGCGCCGCGAACAGGAACCGGCGCGCCAACGTCAGGCCGCGATCGGGCGCTGCGCCTCGTCGCCGAGCGCCGCCGCGAGCGCGTCGGCCAACAGCACGTGCTCGGGGGCGCTGAGCGTCGGATCGACGGCGATCACGCCCTCGGCACAGCGGCGGGCGGTCTCGAGCAGCTCGGCATCCTCGGGCAGACGCGCCGTGCGGAACTGGCTGAGGCCGGATTGGCGCGTGCCGATCAGCTCGCCCTCCCGCCGGAGCGCGAGGTCGATCTCGGCGAGGGCGAAGCCGTCGGCATGGTCGACCACCGCTCGCAGCCGCAGCGACGTCTTCGCCCCGAACAGCAGGCAGAGCGACCGGTGCTCGCCCCGGCCGACCCGCCCGCGGAGCTGGTGGAGCTGGGAGATGCCGAACCGTTCGGCGTTCTCGACGACCATCACGGTGGCGTTCGGTACGTCGATCCCGACCTCGACCACCGAGGTGGCGACGAGGACGTCGGCCTCCCCGCCGGCGAAGGCGGCCATCGCCGCCTGCTTGTCGCGGTGATGCATCTGGCCGTGGAGGAGGACGACCCGGAAGTCGGCGAACTCGCCGGCGGTGAGCCGCTCGTACTCGACGGTGGCCGCCCGCGCCTCGGCCGCCGCGCCGACGCCCCGGGGGGCGTCGCCCCACGCCCCCGCCGCCGGATCGTCGGCCTCCTCGACGAGCGGGCAGACGACGAAGGCCTGGCGACCCCGCCGCAGCTCCTCGCGGATCCGCTCGTAGGCGCGAGCCCGCTCGCGGTCGCCGGACACGAGGTGGGTGTCGATCGGCGCGCGCCCGACCGGCAGCTCGCGCAGCCGCGTCTGGTCGAGGTCGCCGTGGCGGCAGAGGGCGAGCGTCCGGGGGATCGGCGTCGCCGTCATGTGGAGGACGTGGGGTACGAGGCCGGTCGGGGCCTTGGCGTCGAGCGCCGCGCGCTGGCGGACCCCGAAGCGGTGCTGCTCGTCGACCACGGCCACCGCCAGCGCGGAGAACGCCACGGCCGGCTCGATCAGAGCGTGGGTGCCGACGGCCAGGGCGAGCTCGCCGCTCGAGAGCTTGGCCAGGATGTCGGTGCGCCGGGCCGCCGGGGTCGACCCGGTGAGCAGCGCGAGCGTGACGTTCTCGGCGCCGATCAGCCGCTGGATCGACGCGAAGTGCTGCTCGGCCAGCGTCTCGGTCGGCGCCATCAGCACGGCTTGGCCGCCGTGCTCGACGGCCCGGAGCATGGCGAACAGGGCGATCACCGTCTTGCCGCTTCCCACCTCCCCCATCAGCAGGCGCTGCATCGGCCGGGCGCCGGCCAGCTCGCCGCCGATCGTGGCGATCGCCTCGCGCTGGTCGCCGGTCAGCGTGAACGGCAGCCCCCCGGCCAGCCAGCGGTCGGTCATGGTGGCGTGATCGCCGAGCGCCGGGGCCGCGGCGTCGGCGCGGCGCCGGGCGCGGCGGCGGAGCAGGCCCAGCTGGGTGAGGAGGAGCTCCTCGAAGGCGAGCCGGCGGCGCCCGGTCTCCGCGTTGGCGGCCTGGTCGGCGAAGTGGACGGCGGCGAGCGCCGCGTGACGATCGGGCAGCCCTACGGCCGCGCGCATGCGGCCGGGGAGGGGTTCGACGACCTCGGCCAGCTCGGCGCGCGCGGCGGCCATCAGGGCGAGGATCTGCGTCGAGGAGAGCCCGACGGTGGCGGCGTAGTGCGAGACCGCTTCCTGCCCGGCGACTGTCTCCTCGGTGATCGCGTGGTGCGAGACACGGAAGTTCGCCCGCCCCTCGTACTTGCCGTGGATGACCAGCCGCGTCCCCGGACGATAGCGCTGGACGAGCCACGGCTGGTTGAAGAACGTGACCTTCATCGTCGCCGTCTCGTCGGCCACCGTCGCCTCGACGAGCGGGCGCATTCCCCGCCGGCGGACGGGGCGCGCGGCAATCGCCCGGACTTCGACCACGACCGTGGCCGTCTCGCCGGGTTGGAGAGCGTCGATCGAGCGGGCTTCGCGACGGGCGCGGGGCAGATGCTCGATCAGGTCGGCGACGCTGCGCAGGCCGAGCGTGGCCGCCGACTCGGTCGCCTTGGCGCTCAGCTCGAGCGGCTCGGCGAGCCGCGAGGGCCGCGGCCAGCGGAGCACCGGGCTGCGGAGCTCGTCCGGCTCGAGCTCGGCCCGGCTGGCGAAGGCCCGCGGCGCGGCGTCGGTCCCGGTCGATGAGATGGCCATGACCGTCTCCATGATGAAGGCCGGCGCGGTCGGCGCGGTCTACTCGGCGGCGAGCAGCCACCAGTAGCTCGGCTGACCGCCGAGGCTGTGCTCGAATTCGACCCCGTCGGGCAGGAGGTCGGCGAGCCGCGACGACGCGAGCGGCGCGCCCGCGCCCTCGATGCAGGTCACCAGCTCGGCGTCCTCGGCGAGAGCGGCGAGTACGGCCGCCACCGTCGGCTCGGGCTCCCCCCAGGCAATCAGCCGTTCGTCGACGAAACCGACCGCCTCACCGATCCGGAAGCGTCCCTCGGCGTCGTCGCGGGCGACGGGGGCGACGGCGCCGGTGCGCACATGGGCCAGCGCCTCGACGAGCGCCGCCGCGTTCTCGACGGCCCCCCGGTCGGGGTCGAGCGCGAGGACGGCGGCGAGCCCAGCCTGCTGCGAGCGCGAGGCGACGACGACGACGTCCTTGTCGGAGAGCTCGGCGGCACGCTCGGCGGCCATGATCACGTTCGGGCTGTTGGGCAGGACGATGACCTCCTCGGCGGCGATCTCGTGGATCGCGGCGAGGAGCTCGTAGGTCGAGGGGTTGAGCGTCGGGCCGCCGTCGAGGGTGTCGGCGCCGAGGCTGGTGAAGAGTGCGGCGATCCCCGGACCGGCGACGACGGCGAGGACGCCGCAGCGCGCGCTGAACACGGCTTCGAGGCTGGCCAGGCGGTGGGCGACCTGGGCGTGCATGTCGGCGACGTCGAGGCGCGATACGTCGCCGACCCCGTCGAACAGGGCGGTCGCCGCTTCGGGGGTGTCGGTGTGGACGTGCACCTTGAGCGTGTGGGAGTCGCCGACGACGAGGACCGAATCGCCGAGCGCCTCGAGCCCGCCGATGTAGCGGTTGGCCTCGAGCTCGCTGCCGGTGACGGCGAAGTTGGTGCAGAAGCGGTAGGTGACCGACGCATGCTGGGGATGGCTGATGCGGGCCGGGGAGTGATGCTCGAGCGGGGGCGGCTCGTCCCCGCGCAGGGCGGCGACGATGCCGGCGAAGATCACGGTCAGGCCGTAGCCGCCGGCATCGACGACTCCGGCTTCGCGGAGCACCGGGAGGAGCTCGGGTCCGCGCTTGACCGACTGCTCGCCCGACTCGACGGCGCCGGTGAGGATCGCGGCGATCGCGCCCTCCTGGATGTTCGGGGGCGCGTCCTCGGCGAGGCGCGCGTCCGGGCTGTGGGCGAGGTCGCCGGCGATCCGGTGGGCCATCTCGCGGACCACGGTGAGGATCGTGCCCTCGGCCGGATTGCGCACGGAGGCGTAGGCGCGGTCGGCGGCGCGAGCCATGGCGGCGCCGATGAGCACGGGGTCGACGAGCTCGCCGGGGCGGCTGACGAGCTCCTCGGCGGCGCCGCGGATGAGCTGGGAGAGGATCACGCCACTGTTGCCGCGGGCTCCGAGGAGCGCCGCCCGGGCGACGGCGTCGACGATCTCGTCGCGGCCGATCTCGTCGATCGTGCGATCGCCGTCGGCGGCCAGGCGGTCGAGCTCCTCGAGCACGGCGCGCAGCGTCAGCACCATGTTGTCGCCGGTGTCGCCGTCGGCTACCGGGAAGACGTTGAGGTCGTTGACCTCCTGGCGACGGGACTCGAGATGCGTCAGCGCGCCGGCGACGACGGTGCGAAAACGAACGAGGTTGGGGTCGGTCACGACCCGCGGGCGGCGGTCAGGCCGCCTTGGTGACCTTGCCGGCCTTGAGGCAGCGGGTACAGACGTAGACGCGGCGGGCGGACGCCCCGACGAGGATGCGCACCTTCTGGAGGTTCGGATTGAAGCGGCGCTTGGTGGCCACCATCGAGTGGCTGCGGCTGTTACCGAAGGCCGGCCCCTTCCCGCAGCTGTGGCATGTCCTGGGCATCGAGTGCGGCAGTCTAGACGATCGGTCGGCGCGTCGCCGGGTCGGGGGAGCGCGCGGCCCGGCGCCCATCGCGCGCCCGGCGCTATGCCGGCGGGGCGACCAGGCCCTCGCAGTAGGCGTAGTGGACGGCCTGGGCCCGGTCACGGAGGCCGGCCTTGGCGAACAGGTGGTTGATGTGGGACTTGACGGTGGTCGGGGCGACGACGAGGCGGTCGGCGATCTCCTGGTTGCTGAGGCCGGCGGCGATCAGGACGAGCACCTCGACCTCGCGCCGAGTGAGCCCGTCGGGCAGCCCGTCCGCCGTCCCGGGCGCCCCGGCGCTCCCGGACGGCGCGTCGGAGAGGGCTTCGACGAGGTGGCGCTGGACGGAGGGGTCGATCGCGGCTTCCCCGGCGGCGACGGCGAAGATCGCCGCGCGGATGTCCTCAGCGCCGGCGTCCTTGGTCAGGTAGCCGCGCGCGCCGGCGCGGAGCGCGCCGAGGACGGTCTCGTCGTCGGCGTAGGTCGTCAGCGCGACCACACGGACCTCGGGCAGGCGCTCGCGGATCCGCCGGGTCGCCTCGATGCCGTCCATCCGGGGCATGCGGAGGTCCATCAGCACGACCTCCGGACGGTGCAGCTCGGCGAGCGCGACCGCCTCCGCGCCGTCGCACGCGGTCCCGACCAGCTCGATGCCGCCGACCAGCCGCAGCAGCGTGCCGAGACTCTCGCGGACCAACCGCTGGTCGTCGGCGAGGAGGACCCGCACCCCCGGCCGCCCCTCGGACACCTCAGCGCCTTCCGGCCTCACGCCGGCAGCCTCAACTCGACGCGGAATCCGTCCCCGGTCGGCTCGGCCAGCAGCCGCCCACCGAGCAGCTCGGCGCGCTCGCGCATCCCGGTCAGGCCGTAGCCGGGGCCGGTCGCCGCGAGCGGCGGCGGGGGCGGCGCGTTCGCGGCACCGTGGTCCTCGATCAGCAGCACGGTTTCCTCCGGGCGGTAGTCGAGCCGGAGCCGTACGCGCTCGGCCGCCGCGTGGCGGCGGATGTTGGTCAGCGCCTCCTGGGCGGTCCGGTAGACGGCGAGACCGGCGTCGGGGGGCAGCCGGCGCGGCTCGCCGCGGACGTCGAGGTCGATCGGCAGGCCGCTCTGGTCTCCGAACGCCTCCGCCAGGCTGCCGAGGCGCTCCGGTCCGGCGAGCTCGTCGCCACGCGTGGCGGAGATCGCCCGGCGGGCCTCGTTGAGCCCGCCCACGGCGAGGTGGTGGGCGTGACCGATCGCCGACTCGAGATCCTCGGGGACGCCGCACTCGCGCGCCCGCAGCCGCGTGCTCTCGAGCTGGAGCGCCAGAGCGGACAGCGAGTGGGCGAGGACGTCGTGCATCTCGCGCGCCACCCGCCCCCGCTCGGCCGCCGCGGCGGCCGTGGCCTCGGCGGCGCGCGACTGCTCGAGGGCGACGTTCTGCTCGTGCGTCCGGCGAATCAGGCGCATGACCAGGAACCAAGGCACCGCACCGACCAGCGCGGACGCCACCGACGCCAGGTCGCTGCGAACGGCGGCCACGACGGCGAGGGAGAGAAGCGAGAGCGCAAACACCCGGACTCCGGCGCGTTTCGGTAACCGCATCGCCGCCACCACGCCGACGAAATAGGGACTCGCCGCCCACATCCCGTCTGGCTGGACGGCGGCGAGGACGAGCGAGCTCGCCGTGATCGCCAGCAGGCCGGCGATGCGCCGGCGGTCGGGGATCACAGCGCGGGGCTGGGTGACGAGGACGGCGGTCACGAGCACGACCATCGCCACGGCGACCGCCAGGCCGCGCCCGTGAAGCGCCGGCCGGGGCTCGGTGGTGGCCGTCACGATCGGGAACAGGACCATGTAGCCGAGGCCGAGCGTGCGCATGAAGATGACCTCCCTGGGCACGGGCTCGTCGGAGACCGCCCACAGGCTGCGGGAGGCGAACCACCGCGGGGTGAGGGAGCGCATCGCCGACCGAGGATAGAGCGCCCCCGCCGTCGGGTCATCGGTCCGCGGATGGAGACCGGCGGCCCTGCTCTCCACCCTCGGGTGGAGACGGAGTTCGACCCCGGAGCCGATGACCGCCGGGCGGTGGGCGTCTAGCGTTCTCGCCATGATCACCAGCTCACTCGAAGTCGCCGTCGCCGCCCGCCGCGCGGCCGCCCCGGACCTCGCCGACACGGTCATCGCCGCCGCCGGCCTCCACTACCGCTACGGCGAGCACGAGGCCGTCCGCGGCATCGACCTCGAGGTGCGCCGCGGCGAGATCTTCGCCTTTCTCGGACCCAACGGCGCCGGCAAGACGACGACCGTCGAGGTCCTCGAGGGGTTCCGCCGGCCGACGGGCGGCGCCGTGGACGTCCTTGGCGCGGCGCCGGCCGACGCGCCGGCATCGTGGCGCCAGGCCGACGAGGTCGAGCGTCGCGGCGATCGGCCGCGGCGCCGGGTAGTAGCCGGCGTAGAGCGCCAGGCACTCGTGCACCGTCAGGCCGGGCTCGGCGGCGGACTCCTGGAGCACGATGCCGAGCGCGACCTCGCTCTCGGGCGGCCAGCGGCGACGGCTCGACGTGGCGCTGGCGCTGATCGGCGACCCCGAGCTGATCTTTCTCGACGAGCCCACCACCGGCTTCGATCCGTCCGCCCGGCGCGCGGCCTGGGACGTGATCGACGGGCTCCGCGACCTTGGCAAGACCGTCTTCCTCACGACCCATTACATGGAGGAGGCCGAACGCCTGGCCGACCGCATCGCGATCATCGCCGGCGGGCGCGTCGTCGCCGCGGGCACGCCGCGGACGCTCGGCGACCGTCACCTCGCCGGGGTCAGGATCAGCTTCGGGCTATCGCCGGCGACCGAGCCGCGCGAGCTGCCACCGCAGCTGATCGGGCGGGCCGAGCTGCAGCCGGGCCGGCGGATCGCGGTCCTCAGCCGGAGCGTGGCGTCCGATCTCCACGCGCTCTCCAGCTGGGCGCTCGACCGCGGCATCGAGCTCGAGGCGCTGGACGTCAGCCGGCCGACGCTCGAGGAGATCTACCTGAACCTGACCAGCCAAGACGAAGGGAGACGAACCACGTGTTCATTTTGATTCCGTACCTGATCCGTGTCTGGCGGCGCCGCCGGGGGCGCGCGGCATGATCCGCCGCCCGACACGCAGCAGGCGCCGGCGCCGGCGCGGCATCGGCGGGGCCGGCTCGACCGGGGCGCCCACCCGGGAGCCGGCCCGGTCGGCCGCGGCCCGGGGACCGCTGGCGCTGCTCGCCCACCAGGTGCGCTTCGACGTCCTGGCGAGCATGCGCAACCCTCGCGCGCGCTTCTTCACCTTCTTCTTCCCGATCCTCCTGCTCGTCATCTTCGCCGGGGTGTTCGGCAACGGCACCACGGTGGTCGACGGGGTCCGCGTCGAGCTCGACCGCTTCTACGTCCCGGGGATCCTCGCCATGTCGATCGTGGGCGCCGCCTACGGCGGCCTGGTGATGTCGGTGACCAGCGCGCGCGAGAGCGGCGTGCTCAAGCGCCGCCGGGCCACCCCGGTAGCGCCCGGGCTGCTCGTCGCCGGACAGGCGCTGTCGACGTTGACCACGGCAGCCATCACCTCCACGCTGCTCCTCGTCGTCGCCAAGCTGGGCTACGGCGTCGGGATCCCGGCGGCCGGGCTGACCGCGATCGCGGGCACGGTCATCGTCGGCAGCCTCGCCTTCGCCGCCCTCGGCTACGCGGTCAGCGGCCTCGTCGGCTCGGCCGACGCCGCCCAGCCGATCGCGCAGCTGACGACGATGCCGCTCTACTTCATCTCCGGCGTCTGGATTCCCAACGACAACCTCCCCCACGCGCTGCGGACGATCGCCTCGATCTTCCCGATCGAGCACCTGGCCGCCGCCGCCCACCGAGCCTCGGTGCACGCCTCGTGGGCCGCCGCCGTCTCCCCCCGCGACCTCGGCGTGCTCGCCGTCTGGGCCGTCGCCGGCTGCGCGCTCGCGGCGCACCGGTTCAGCTGGCTGCCGTCCACGGCGACCGCCTGAGGATCGCCGCCCGATCAGTCGGCTGGGGCGAACCGCCGGCGGAGCTCGGCGAGCGCGAGGACGGCCTCGGCGGCGTGGCGCCCCTGGTCGCGCTTGGCGCCACCCGAGCGCTCGAGCGCCTGCTCCATGGTCTCGACGGTCAGGACTCCGAACGAGCACGGCACGCCGGTTCGAAGCCCGACCTCGGAGATCCCGCGCGCCGCCTCGGCGCAGACATGGTCGTAGTGCGAGGTCTCCCCGCGGATCACCGCGCCCAGGCAGACGACACCGAGGTACCGGTTCGAGCCGGCGACGTAGCGCGCGGCCAGCGGCAGCTCGAAGGCGCCGGGCACGGGGAACACGTCGGACTGGGCGCCGGCATCCGCCAATGCCGACCGAGCGCTAGCCACCAGCCGGTCGGCGAGGTCCGCGTAGAAGCGGGCGACCACAACCGCATAGCGAGGCGGTGCGGCGCCGGTCATCGGCCGCGTTCGCGGTCCTGCTCGCGCTCGGCGCGCAGCAACTCGGCGTCGAGGTTCAGCCCCTGGTGATGGAGGGTGTGCCCCATCTTCTCGGCCTTGGTGCGCATGTAGGCCTCGTTGTGCTCGTTCGGCGCGTGCTCGATCGGGAGCTGGGCGCTGACCGAGAGGCCGTAGCCCTCGAGGCCGCGGATCTTCTTCGGGTTGTTGGTGAGGATCCTGATCGAGGAGAGGCCGAGGTCGACGAGGATCTGGGCGCCGATGCCGTAGTCGCGGAGGTCGACGGGCAGCCCGAGCCGCTCGTTGGCCTCGACGGTGTCGAGGCCGTCCTCCTGCAGGCGGTAGGCCCGGAGCTTGTTGAGCAGCCCGATCCCCCGGCCCTCCTGGCTGAGGTAGAGCAGCACGCCCTCGCCCTCGCGGTCGATCATGGTCAGCGCCGACTCGAGCTGCTCGCCGCAGTCGCAGCGCAGCGAGTGGAAGACGTCTCCGGTCAGGCACTCGGAGTGGACGCGGACGAGCACGTCCTCCTTGCCGGCGACCTCGCCCTTGACCAGGGCGACGTGGTGCTTGTCGTCGACGAGCGAGCGGTAGCCGACCGCCTCGAAGAGGCCAAACCCGGTCGGCAGGCTGGTCGCGACGACGCGCTCGATCAGCTTGTCGTTGCGGCGCCGGTAGGCGATCAGGTCCTTGATCGTCACCATCTTCAGCCCGTGGCGCTCGGTATAGGCGATCAGGTCGGGGACGCGGGCCATCGAGCCGTCGTCGTTCATCACCTCGCAGATCACCCCGGCCGGGATCAGGCCGGCGAGGCGGGCGAGGTCGACGCTCGCCTCGGTGTGGCCGGTGCGCTCGAGCACGCCGCCCGGCTTCGCCTTCAGGGGGTTGACGTGGCCTGGCTGGACGAGGTCGCTCGGCCGGGTGCGCGGGTCGATCGCGACCTGCATGGTGTGAGCCCGGTCGTGGACCGAGACGCCGGTGGTGACCCCTTCCCGCGCCTCGATCGTGATGGTGAACGGCGTCTGCAGCGGTGACTCGTTCTTGGCGGTCATCAGGTCGAGACCGAGCTCGTCGCAGCGCTCGGGGGTCAGAGCGAGGCAGATCCACCCGCGCCCCTCCTTGGCCATGAAGTTGATCGCCTCGGGTGTGGCGAACTGGGCGGCGAGCACGAGATCGCCCTCGTTCTCGCGGTCCTCGTCGTCGCAGACGACAACCATCCGCCCCTGGCGGATCTCCTCGATCGCCTCATCGATGGTGGCGAACGGGTTGGCGGCGACCTCGGCGCTCACGCGGCCATCAGCTTCTCGAGGTGCTTGGCCAGCACGTCGACCTCGACGTTGACGCGGGTGCCCGGCCGCGCCGCGCCGAACGTGGTGCGGCGAAGGGTCTCCGGGATCAGCGCCACCCCGAGCGAGCGGTCGTCGACCGAAGCCACGGTCAGGCTCACGCCGTCGAGGGCGATCGACCCCTTTTCGACCACGTAGCGCAGGAGTGCCGGGTCGAGCGCCACCTCGATCTCCCCGGAATCCGCGACCCGCGTCACCTCGCCGAGCCCGTCGACGTGACCGAGGACGACGTGGCCGCCGAGGCGGTCGGCCGCCCGGAGCGGGAGCTCGAGGTTCACGCGCTGCCCGGGGGCCAGGCCGCCGAGCGAGGACCGGCGGAGCGTCTCCGCCACCACGTCGGCCTCGAAGGAGCCGCTGTCGGGCGCCAGCGCGGTCAGGCAGACGCCGTTGACCGAGACGGAGTCGCCGGCGCCGAGTTCGCTCCCGAGCTCGGTCTCGATCCGCAGGCGGGCGGCGCCGTCGTCGCGCCGGTCGACGGCTGCCACCGTGCCGAGGTCGGCGACGAGACCCGTGAACATCACCACTCCCGCAGCCGGGCCGAGACGAGCAGGTCGTGGCCGACGCGTTCGCAGTCCAGGGTCAGGGCCCGGGTCGCCTCGGCGATGCGCTCGACGCCCTCGCCCTCGAGGGGATCGCGGGCGCTGCGGCCGCCGAGCAGGAGCGGGGCAAGGAAGAGCCGGATCTCGTCGATCTCGCCGGCATCGAGGAAGGCGCCGGCGAGGTGAGGGCCGCCCTCGAGCAGGACCGAGGCGATCCCGAGCCCCCCGAGCTGGTCGAGTGCCGACCGCACGCGGGCCGGCTCGTTCTCGCCGGTGGCGACGAGCACGTCGACGCCGGCCGCCTCGAGCGCGTCCGTCTCGGTGCGGGGCGCCGCCCGGGAGACGACGACGATCAGCGGCGCGCCGCTGGCCACCGACATCAGGTGGGAGTTGAGGGGAAGCCGGGCGAGCGAGTCGAAGAGAACCCGCCGCGGTTGGCGATGGACGCCGTCGATGCGCGCGGTGAGCAGCGGGTCGTCGGCGAGCGCCGTCCCGATGCCGACGGCGACGGCGTCGACCGAGGCGCGCCAGTGGTGGGCCCGGACCCGGCTCTCCTCGCCGGAGATCCACTTGGAGTCGCCTGCGCTCGTTGCCACCTTGCCGTCGAGGGTCATCGCCGACTTGAAGAGCACCCACGGGCGGCCGGCGCGGGCGAGCTTGCGAAAGGCCTGGTTGGCCAGCCGGGCCCGCCGGGCCAGATCGGCGTCGGCGGCGATCATCTCGACGCCCTCGTCGCGGAGGATCCCCGGACCGCGACCCGAGGCCTTCTCGGTGGGGTCGTCGCTGGCGACGACGACCCGGCGGATGCCGGCGGCGACGATCGCGTCGGTGCAGGGCGGCGTCTTTCCTACATGGCAGCACGGCTCGAGCGAGACGTAGAGGGTCGCACCGTCGAGGCTGACCCCGTGGCAGGCACTGATCGCGTTGACCTCGGCGTGAGGCCCGCCGTACTGCTCGTGCCAGCCCTCACCGAGGAGCTCCTCGCCGCGGGCGACCACGGCGCCGACGACCGGATTCGGATTGACCCGCCCGAGGCCGTTGGCGGCCAGATCGATGGCCCTGGCCAGGTGGCTCCGGTCGGTCTCCGTGCAGATTGCCATCTGCGTGGAGCATGACACGATGAGCTCAGACGCCGCTGACGCTCTCGGGTGCTCCAGCGGGTCGGGCGCCGGACGGCGCGGACGAGGTCACCGCAAGGGCGTCCTCGGGCCGCCCGGCCACGCGGTAGGAGTCGGCGAGGCTGCCGCGCGCGGCTACGGTACTCGGATGCTCATCGCCGAGGACCCGCGCCCGCTCGGCGACGACCTGCTCCTCGAGCTCGATCGCCTCGCCGATCCGGCCTGCCTCCCGATATGAGGCAGCGAGGTTGGCCCGGGCGGTGATCGTGTGGTGGTGCTCGGCGCCGAGTATCCGCGCGCGGTCGATCAGGACCCGCTCCTCGAGGTCGATCGCCTCCTCACTTCGCCCGGCCGCCCGATAGGACAGAGCGACCTTGGCGCGGACGGTGACGGTGAGCACGTGGTCGGGTCCGAGAATCCGCAGGGCGTCGGCCAGCAGGGCTTCCCGGCGCTCCTTCGCCTCGGTCATGCGGCCCGCGTCGAAGTAGGAGCTGGCGAGATTGTTGCGGGCGAACAGCGTGTGGAGATGGTCGGGGCCGAGGGTCCGCTCGTGATCGGCGAGCACCCGCTCCTCGAGCTCGATCGCTTCGGCGATGCGCCCGGCCGGGCAGTAGAAGCAGGCGAGCATCCCGCAGGTCAGGAGCGTCTCCGGGTGCTCGGGGCCGAGGATCCGCTCGCAGTCGGCGAGCACTCGCTCCGCCGACACGATCGCCTCCGCCATGTGCCCGGCCTCATACCGGTAGTCGGCTTGGATACGGCGAATCGACAGCGTGTCGCGATGGTCGGGACCCAGAATCCGGTTCGAGTCGGCGAGCACCCGCTCGCCGAGCTCGATCGCCTCGGCGAGGCGGCCCGCGTCGAAGTAGGCATCGGCCAGGCTGAGGCGCGCGGCGAGGGCTTCCGGGTGCTCGGGGCCGAGGATCCGCTCCGCGCAGGCGCTCGCCCGCGTCGCCGTCTCCAGCGCGCGGCGTCCGGGATCGGCGGAGAGCAGGTAGCTCGTGGCGCTGTTGAGCAGGGCGACCAGGCGCAGCCCCGCCGACTCGTCGGGAGGCCGCAAGTCGGCGAGCGCGACCGCGTGCGGGAGCAGCCGCTCACATTCCGGCCAGGTCTGCGCAAGTCCGCGGTCGGTCGGGAAGGCGACCGCCACCGCCGCGAGGGCGCTCCGGGCCGCGTGCTGGTCACCGTTGCCGTCGAGGTCGTCGCGGATCGTCTTCTGGAGCAGCCGGTGGACGCTGATCGTCGTGTCGTCGACCTCGGCCAGGCTGAGGCGGTGGAGGGCGTTGAAGGCGTCGCGCATCTTCTTGCGCCCGCCGGCGGACGGCCCGCCTTCGAGCAGCACCTCGAACAGACCCCGGGGAATCGCGTCGGAGGCCAGGTAGGCGGCCATCGTGAGCACCGGGCGGGCCAGCGGCGCCTCCCGCTCGGCGACCGCGATCGAGACCTGCCACGTCGAAGCGACCGTCTGCGCGTAGGACGCCTCGGGGTGGCTGTCGAACAGCTCCTCGGCCGGTAGCTCGTCCAGCATCTCGAGGTAGTCGTCGAAGCTCGTTCCCGACGCGCAGTAGGCGCCGGCGTGCGAGAGGGCCAGCGGGAGGCAGCCTAGCGCCCGGGCCAGGTGGACGGCCCCGGCGCGATCGTCGGGGCGTCCGGCCCGCTCGATCAGGTACTCGACGGCGGTCGGCTCGTCGAAGACGGCGACCGCGAGCGCCGATCCGAATTGGGCCATGCCCCGATCGCGGGTCGTGATGATCACCCGGCCGTCCCCCGCGCTCGGGCAGCAGTCGCGCAGCCGCTCGGGAATGGCGACGTTGTCGAGCACGAGCAACCAACGCTCGTCGGCCCCGCCGAGCCAGCGCAGCGCCTCGGCGGCGCGCTCGGCGGAGGTCAACTGCGCGGTCGGCAGACCGAGGGCGGCGGCCAGTTCGGCGAGGTCGGCGATGCCGCCGTCCTCGGCATGGATCCAGGCGACGATGTCGTAGCGGTCGGCGTACTGCTGGACGTAGCGGGCGGCGAGCCGGCTCTTGCCGACGCCGCCGAGCCCGGTGATGGACTGCGTGACGAGTGTCCGCTCCGGGACCCCGAGCGTCCGCTGTAGCTCCTCGAGCTCGGCCATCCGCCCGGCGAAGTGGGCGGCCGCCAACGGCAGCTTGAAGCGCACGCGCCGCCGGCCCGTCGCCGTCGCCGCCGGTGCGGTCCCCGTGGCGGCCGCGGTCGGGACGTCGGCGGGCGGTGCG
>JBPCNA010000138.1:0-22688 GCA_051001735.1 Solirubrobacteraceae bacterium | reverse complement strand
CGCCGGGACCGTCGAACACGATGTCATGACGCAGCAACAGCTTCCCCAGCCGGTGGCGGCCGCGCATCAGATCACCACGCACGGCCTCACGCGCCCGCACCAGATCACGCAGCGCCTCCTCTTCGCTGCTGGGAACCTCACCGCGCTCAGTCCGCCGATCATCAACAGCCGAACGAGCCGCTCCGCGTCCCTACGGTCAGTCTTGACGCGGTCCTGCGCCGGCCGCTCGATCTTCCCCGGCGCCGCGATCACGCACCCAACGCCCGCGGCCTCGAGCGCCCGCGCGAGCGTGAACCCCGTCGGCCCCGCCTCATACGCCACCCGCGTCGGCCCCGACAGGCCCGCGCAGAACGCGACGATCTCCCGCGTCTTGCCCGACAGCCGCTGCGACCGAAGCTCACCCGTCTCGCCGTCGACCGTCACCGCGACGACCTTCGCCGCATGCACGTCCAAACCAGCCCAGCTGCGAACCTGTGCCATGTCGGCACCCCCATGATTGCGGTCGGGGCCCAGGCCAACCCTCGGCCCTCAACCCGCGCACCTCATGCGCGGGTGCCGACCCTTCCACCCACACCGGACGGCGAGACGGCCGTCCATATGGTCTAGGGCGACCAGAGCAGGTGCACGAGCAACCCCGACAGCCTGAACGAGAACGGAGCGCTCGGCTCCAACGTGCAGAACGTGGTGCCCGAGTCGCCGCAGCGCACCCAAGCGACCCGGTTGCCCGAGATCGCCAGCCGGGACGCGCCCTGGCGGCCCGGGACGGCGAGGCGCGCACTCCCGTCGGGGTAGCTGACCCACGACCCCCTCGCCGAGTGGTCCGCGGAGCTTCGCGACGCCCGGCGCTGTGAGCAGGGGGCCGGCCCCTACAGGTTCTGCCCTGAGCCGACCGTGTCATGTCACCCACGCATCGGGCTGACCTCCGGTTCCTTTTTGGTCACCGACCGGCGACCGGCGTCCGGGTGCGTCGGCGGCGCCCGCCTCGTCGTCGAGGCCGGCCGCGAGCTTCTCGAGCAGCGCCGCGAGGTCCGCCGTCTCCCCCTCGGTGAGGCGCGACCGCAGCCGCACGTCGTGGCGTATCGCCACGTCGCGCAGGCGGTCGAACATCGTCAGCCCCGCCTCGGTCAGCTCGACCTGCTGAACCCGGCGGTTGCCCTCCTCACGCCAGCGGCGCACGAGACCCTGCCGCTCGAGCGCGTTGAGGTGGTGGGTCACCGTCGCACCGGTTATCCCCATCACCCTGGCCATGTCGGCCTGGGTGGCGCACTGCCCGGAACGGACGAGGACGAGCACCTGCCAGGCCGAGACCGACCCGCCGGCCGCGGCCATCGCCCGCTCGAACGCCTGGGTCGCCGCGTGCGCTGTGCGGGCGAGCCGCAGGCCGATCGGCGGGAGCACGGGAGACCGCGACATTGGCTCGATCGTAGCAGCCTTGATATCTAAGCATTCGAGATCTAAGCTGCAATGGTGCGGATCTGACCTGGGGTAGGCCGCGAGACGCCTCGCGTGCGCTGGTCGCGTGAGGAGCGACGGTTGAGGGTAGGGAGCATCAAGAGCGTTTGACTACCTCGACGGGGATCGCTCTGGGTTATCCCCCCGCGCTATCAAGGAGAGCTGGATATGTCCGATGCGGACACCCAGAAGGACGCCGACGACCTCAACAGCGGCGACGAAACGCCGGACCCGGTGAACAGCCCCACCACGCCGGACGACGAGGGGAAGGTCGGGGACGGGACGGGCGAAGGCGATGCCGGCCCGGCCAGCGGCTCGACCAAGGTCGGCTGAGCCAGCCGGCGAAACGGGCGGGGTCTCCCGGGCCACGGCCCTGGGAGACCCAGGCCGCGGTTCGCCCAAGCTTGCGCTTCGCCCAGCGTCCGGATTCCTCGGGGTCCTCAAAACGCCGACCCCACCCGGGAAGTCCCGATCGAGAAGGAACAAAAAGAGGTGATCGAGCTCAACCCGCAATAACGCCGCAGCCGACCAGCGCCCCAGCGCACACCACTCGAGGTGGGCCAGAGGTCAGTTGTTGGGTGAGCCGACCGGGAGGCCGTGCCTCTGCACGGCGTAGCCGGTGTCGGTCGCTGGGCCGCCGAGGGCCGGGCTATCCTGGGAGTAGGCGATGTGCGCGTAGCCCAACCGGTCGGTGTCGACCGCGAAGTCGTCGAACAGCTGGCGCCCGCCGGTGCAGACGATCCCGCCCTCGCAGACTGGGCCGTGATGGACCGCGACCAGCTGCTGCGGCCGTCGCCAGCCGATCGGCGCTCCGGCCGAGGTGTAGAGGTTCTGGGCGAAGTAGACGTAGAACGTCTGGTCTGACCCGGGGGCGGTCGGGGAGCCGTAGTAGACGAGGTCGACGCCGTGCGCGGTGGCGGCCATCCACGGGTAGATCGCCTGGGAGGTGTTCGTGCTCACCGGGCCCGAGCAGGTCCATGTCTGCCCGCGGTCGGTCGACTCGGCCGTGGAGACGTTGTGATCGTCCGACCAGGCGTACCAGACGTTTCCGGCCGGATCGACGGAGACATTCGGGAAGTTGTGGTCGAGGCCGGCCGCCTGCACACTGCACGGGATCGCCTGGTCGGTCCACGTATGGCCGCCGTCGGGCGAGACGGCCAGGAACGCCTCGTTGTTGACCGCGCCGGCTGGCGTCGACGGCGCCACGAACGACTGGTACGCATAGAAGCCGCCGCCCGGGGGCAAGTTGCGGTGGTCGATCACGAGGTTGCCGATCTGGTTGTTGCGCGCCCGGTAGTCGGTCAACGGGATCGCCTGGGCGATCTGGATGTACGAGCCGCCGTCGTCGTCTGAGCGGAGGACGTTGATGTCGTTGGTGACGATGTCGTGGTAGCTCAGAAGCGACGTGTGGGCGCCGAACGCGGCGATCCACTCCCGGTCGTCGAGCGGGATGCCGAAGACGACCGGCGTCTGGGCGAACGTCGCGCCGTTGTCGAGCGAGTGCGCCACGTTGACTGAGGCGAGATAGAGGCTCGCCACGTAGAGGTTGTAGCTCCCCGCCGCGTTCGGCGCGCTCGCAACGGCGATGTCGATGTCGCCCCCGGCCAAGCCGATGCCGGGGAGCAGGACGTTCGGCTGCCCGCGGTACTCGAGCCCGCACGGGCTGGCGCTCGAGCCGCCGAGCGCGCCGAGACCGCGCCAGAGCTGGCTGCCCCCGAGGACGCCGCTTTCGGATCCGAGGAAGAGGTTGCCGACCCGGGAGATGTGGAGCGCGGGCTCGCCGGCGCTGTTCGTACCGCAGCCGGTGGCACCAACCGCGGTCGCTTGGAGCTGACCGACCGAGAAGTTCCCGACCACATCGGCGGCGGCCGGCCCGGCGAACCCCAGGCACACACAGCAGACGGCGGCCGCAATCAGCCAGAACCGCACCGGGCGGCGCCACGCGTCGCCCCACGATCCGCCCGTCATCCCCCGCCCCACCGCTTGACCATGACCCCTCTCCGTGCTCTCCCGGCGAACCCGGCTGTCCCGCCGACCTGGCTTTGAGCATATCCGGCCGGCGCCGCTTTGCAACAGCACTCCGAATGCCCGACGCGCACCGGCTGTCGCTGAGCCAGAACGCTCGCCTGGCTCCCGCGGGCAGGCCGACCCAGCCGACATACCGGGCACCGACGGGATGCAAGGACCCAGTTTCCACCCGGCGCTACGGGGTCAATTTTCAACCGGCCTTGACACTGAGCGCCGCCCACGCGTCCACCAGTGGCTGCACGCCGGTCTTCAGACGCTCGCGGTGACCGGCCTTCTGCCAGCCGTCCCAGCGCAGGACGCCCGTGGCCGATCCAGCCGCGCCCGCATCCACGAGCAGGCCGATCTGGCGCACCTTCACCGCCGTGGGCCGGCCGTTGACCGGCTGCACGGCGGTGTGGCTGCTCGGATCACCGACGGCGAGCATCGACCAGGGCACGCGCAGCGTGAGCAGGTTGCCCTCGAGGTGCCGTGTCGACCGTGAGTCCTGCCTTGAGGAGCGCGGGTCCCAGACGCCCTCGCGAAGGTTGCCGACCGCAAGGAACTCGGCGGGCAGAAAGGTGTGGCCGAGCGTGAAGGACCGATTGATCGACATCCGCTGCAGGATCCAGCCGTCGGCGGCGGGCTTCGGGACGTCGCCGGGCCGCTGCCCGTCCAGCAGGACCGGGTCGAGGTCGCCGCGGATGCTGGCCGTGGCCGTGCGCTTGCGCGGATCGACGACGATCGCGACATCCTCGCCTGCGCCTCCCCCACCCGGAAGGCGCAGGCCACCCGGCAGGACGTCGAAGCCGACCCGGACCGGCGCCACCGGGTTCTTCTGCAGCCGCACGATCACGTCGACATAGGACGCGTCGTGGTTGACGGTGAGCCGCTGGACGCCGGTCCGCGCCTCTGCCAGTACCTGATCACCGACCGGGGTCGGGTCCTCGGCGAGGAGACCGAACCACTGTTCGTTGGTGAGCGGATCGTGCCACAACGCGCGCCGCTCGCTCGGCGCGACCGCATGGCGGGGCAGGGTGTTCCAGGTGAACTTGAACCACTCGTCGGCCCAGGCGAAGATCAGCGCACCGGCGAGCCCGACGTCGTGTACGACGTGCACCAGCGCGGCGTCGGTGGCGAGCGCCTGCTGTTCGGAGTGACCTCCCTGCGATCGGCCGTTGGTACCGAGGTGTGCGGAGCCGATCGAGGACGGCACCCCGACCTCGGTGATCATCAGCGGCATGTGCTTGAAATGGGCGGCCAGATCCGCGAGGTAACCGGCGTAGGGATCCGTTCGGCCCCTCACCCTGTAGACCTGATAGGCGGGCTCGTGGCGCAGGAAGTCGGGGGTAGTAGGGGTAGGCGTGAAAGCTGGCGAAGGTCCCGCCGGGCCATGCCGCCGACGCGGCAACGCTGGTTGGCATCGACGCCCACGAGGTCCTCCCGCGCGAGCGGCTCGTGGGGATGGTGAAGCGGGTCCGCGGTCGGCCAGTTGACGAAGGCGATCGGGGCGCTGCGGCCCTTCGCGGCCTCGGCAGTCGCCAGCTCGTCCATGCGGGCGGCGATCCATCGCTCGGTCGGCGTCGTCCCGGTGTCGTCGGAGACGCTCGAGAAGAACCTGCCGTGGAAGTCGGGCGCGGCGGCATTGCGCCTGTCGGAGGCGGAGATGGCAAGCGGGTCCCATTCGACGCCGACGATCCAGCCGGCGACCCACGCGGAGACGTCGGCCTTCCAGCTCCCGCTGGCATGCCCGCGCCTGACTCTGCGTTGCAGGCGGCCGTGAACGGCGTCGCTCGCATCCCGGAGCTCGTCGCTGAACGCCTTGGTCGGTCCGCGCGCGTAGAGGTTGCCGGTCTGGACATACGACTCGTCCGGCAGGTACACGCCCTGCATCAGGTAGATCGGTGCCGCCGGATGCGCCTCGTTGTAGGAGCGCAGCTCCTCGTACATGCGCGGAGGATGGATCGTGTAGATCCGCAGCACGTGCACGCCGAGGCGGCCCATCTGCTCGAACCACCGGCGATAGGTCGCGCGGTCGATGGCCAGCTCGCCCGGACTGTGTCCCGGTGTCGTGCTGCCGAGGTTGACGCCGGTCCAGAACGTGACGTCGCCGGAGACTGTGTGCAGCGCGAGACTCGTGCGCTGCGGCTCGGCCAGGGTCTCGAGCGCTCCGCGCATGACCGGTGCCGGAGCGCGTGACGGGCCGGCCGGCGGTGCCGTGAAGGCCGCCGGGTCCGCGGACGGCCCAGTACCGCACCCGCCGAACGCGACGGCGAGCAGGCCGGCGCTGACGACGATGAGGGCGCGGAGCATCTTCGTCCTATCGGCTGTGCAGCCCCGCGGCGGAAACGTCAAGTAGCGCCTCGCCAGTGCCGATGGGTGGGATGAGGGCATCTGCGCCGGCCCCGGCGGCCGCTCGTCTCAGCCCACGGGCACAGCCGCCGGCACGCGACAGCCCGGGCAGGTTCGTCCTTCGCAGGCTGCTCCCGGCGGTCGTGGCGAACGCCGTCCTGGCCGGCTTCCTGCGGTGGCTGGGACAGTACGAGGGTCTTTAAGGGACGACGGTCGGGGTCGGGGCTGATGACGGTCGCGACGATGGCGATCAGCGTGGGACTGCTGCGCTTCTTGGGGTACGGCCAGGGGAAGCCGAAAAGCAGCAGTAGAGCCCGTCTTGAGCCCGCGATCGGCCAGAGCGCGGGCGTGATCCGAGCCCCTCGGTGGTGCTCGCTGGCGGTGCTCTGTTACGGTCGGCGGCCATCTGAGCGCCGTGGTCGTGCAGGTCGAGGACGTGGGAGCCTGGGATGACCTCGATCGAGCGGACGGCTTACCGGTTTCTGCGGCGGCTGCCGTCGGCGCGTGAGCGGCACGTCGTCGGCACCCCAGTTTCCGTCGGAGGTCATATGGGCGCGGGAAACCGAGGCCCATCTGCCGGCGTTGATTCTCGCGCTGACGTGCTTTCAGCGGCTGGCACGCTTTCCGCGCTTCGACGAGCTGCCGGGCACGGTTGTCGAGCACGTCCGGCGCTGCTTGGAGCTCTACGCCGCGGTCAGCCCGCGTACGACGCTGACCGCACGGAGCGGGCGCATCGCGAGCTCGTGCGGGCCCGGCAAGGCGTGATCCACGACCCCGATCAGGCCCTGATCGGGCCCCTACAGCGGCCACGAATCCCGCACTACCTCGAGATCTACAGCCGTCTCGCGCTCACCGACGCCCAACACCCATACGACCAGGGACAGCGACGAAGTCGACACCATGGCTATAGCATACTAGATATACTAGTCTATTGAAGACCTTGTCGCCCCCCTTCGCCCCCAACCCTCCCGACCGCCCCGGAAACACCGCCTACGCGGTCGAGTCCGCGATGTGGGAGCAGTCGGTCGACATGCTCGCCGCCGCGAGTCCCGCGGGCTATCTGACACGGGTGAACCCGGCGTAGGCGGAGACGTTGGGCTACTCGTGCGAGGAACTGATGAGCGAGCCGTACCTGAGCTTCGTCCATCCCGACGACGTGGCGGGCACCCTGGCGACGGCGGCCGAGGTGTTCGCTCCAGGCGGCCGGGTCGTTTCTTTCGAGAATCGCTACCGGGCGAAGGGCGGCGGCTACCGCTGGCTCGCCTGGAGCGCCCGAGCGGACGCCGACGGTCAGGCGGCCTACTGCGTGGCCCGCGACGTCACCCGGTCGAAGCAGGCCGGCGAGGAGCGCTTCCGGCGAGCGTTCGAGGATGCGCCGACCGGCATGGCGCTCGTCGGGGCCGGCGGCCGGCTGACCAGGGTGAACGGCGCTCTGTGCGGGATCCTCGGCTACTCCAGCACGGACCTGGTCGGACGGACGCTCGGCGAGCTAACCGAGGCGGACGATCGGGCCGGGTCCGCCCTAGCCGACGACCGGTTGGTCGCCGGCGCCGTCGTCCAGTACCGGCACGAGATGCGGATGATCAACTCGCGGGGCCACCCGGTTTGGGTCGACGCGTCCGCGTCGATCGTGCGCGACGACCAGGGCGAACAGGCCTACCGCATCCTGCAGATCCAGGACATCACCGACCGGCGGCGGATCGAGCAGTTACAGAGCGATTTCATAGCCGTGGCGAGCCACGAGCTACGCACGCCGCTGACGTCGATCCGCGGATCCCTGGGACTCCTGGCGGGAGGAGCGCTGGGCCCGCTGACGCCGCAGGCCGAGCGGATGGTCCAGCTCGCGGTCCGGAACACCGACCGGCTCGGGCGGCTGATCAACGACATCCTCGACATCGAACGCGTCGAGTCCGGGACGATCGACATGAACCCGGCCGCGTGCGACGCCGGCGACCTGATCGAGCAGGCGGCCGACGGCGTCCGGGCGCTCGCCGCGGCGGCGGAGGTCGCGCTCGTCGTCCAGGCCGAGCCGGTGCGCCTGACGGCCGACCCGGACCGGGTGATCGAGACGTTGACGAACCTGCTCGGCAACGCGGTCAAGTTCTCCCGGCCGGCAGTCGGGTTCGCTTCTCGTGCTGCCGCCTGGACGGCGAGGTCCTGTTCGAGGTCAGCGACGAAGGCCGGGGCATCCCGGCAGAAGACCTGGAGTCGATCTTCGAACGCTTCACCCAGGTCGACACATCGGACTCGCGCGAGAAGGGCGGGACCGGACTGGGCCTGGCGATCTGTCGGAGCATCGTTGAGCAGCACGGCGGCCGGATCTGGGCGCAGAGCATCGTCGGGCACGGCGCCGTGTTCTCGTTCGTGCTGCCCGGGCCGACGCCGCCGGGGGAGCCGCCGGCGTCGGCCGACGCGCGGGCGGGGGTTCGCGGCGCGGTGGTGTCGGGGCCGAGGCTCGCGCGCGAGGAGGCCGTCATCGCCGGCCTCGGGGCGTCCGAATCGCACGGGAGCCGGGCATGACCCCGGCGGACTCCGAACACCGCCCGAGGGCGGGCGACGCCCGCGCCGGCGCGCTCGCTCGCCGCTTCGGGGACGCGCTGCGCGTAGGCGACGGCAGGGTGGCCGAGGAAACGATCGACGAGGCGCTGGCCGCCGGCATGCGGCCCGTGGCCATTCAGTCGCTGGTCATAGCGCCGGCCAGGGTCTGGATCGGCGAGCTGTGGGAATCCGGGGCGGTGACCGTGGCCGACGAGCACCTCGCCACGTCGATCAGCCAGCGGGGGCTGATCCGCCTGTTCGAGGTCCTGAGCGCAAACCGGGCGAGGACGGGCTCGCGCGAGCGCGTGCTGCTCGCCGCGGTCGCCGGGCAGCACCACGTGCTCGGGCTGCGGATGATCGCCGACGTGCTCGAGGGAGCCGGATTCGACGTGCTCCACCTCGGGTCGGACGTCCCGGCTGAGAGCCTGGGGGCGGCGGTCGCGCAGCATCGGCCCGCGGTCGTCGGGCTGGCGTTCGGCATGGCCGCCAACTTCAGCGCGCTGGCCGACTCGCTGTGGACGATCCACTCGGTCGCGCCGGAGACCCGCGTCATGCTCGGCGGTCGGGGGCTGCCGGTCGACCCGCGGGGGATCCAGTACCCTGCTCGGGGCCGAGACGGCCCTGTACGCGGCCAAGGCGGGCGGGCGGGACCGGGTCGTCGGTGCGGACGCTCCCGTGCCCGAGCCGCAGCCGCAGCCCGAGCCGGGCCCGGGTCCGGACCGGCCGCCCGGGCCGATGTACGTGTCGATGTCGCGGCTCGAGATCCCGGCCGACCGGGCACCCGAGCTGATCGGCGCCTTCCGGGGGCGGGCGCGGCTCGCCGACCAGGCGGATGGCTTCATCGACCTGCAGGTCTGGCAGTCCGAGCGCGACAGGGGCGAGATTCTGATGGTCAGCCGGTGGCGCGACCGGGCGGCGTTCACGACCTACATGAAGAGCGCGGAGCACAAGTCGTCGCACGGGCGCATCGACCCGGGGCTCAAGCGGGACATCGGCCTGCGCCGGCTCGAGCACCTGCACAGCGTGACCGAGCCGGCCCAGAGCTATGAAGTCGTGGCCGAATGACCGTCCGCCGTCCCGGGGGTACCCCACCGCCGAGCGTGGTCTGGATCGCCGGCCGGGCGACGTCGCTCGCGCCGCTGGCCGAGGCGGTCTGCGCTCGGTACAAGCTCGAATACCCCGTTCGAGGTCGGGCGCAACGGCGAGGCGGGATCCGAGTGGTGCCGCCACGACAACCAGTGGCTGCTGTCCTGGGCTGTGGCCGACGTGCTCGGCATGGCCGACCTGGCCGCCCAGGTGCGATGGCTGGCGCGCGTGCTCGCGGCCCGGCGGTTTCCGCTGGAGAGGCTGGCGCGGGACCTCGAGATCGCCGCCCAGGTGGTCGGTGAGGGCGCGTTCCGGGAAGCGAGCTCGGCGGTGGCGGAGCGGTTGCTCGGCGCGGTGGAGGCGGTCGACGGGCTGGAGGTCGGCGGGGGCGTGGCGGGCGGCCGGGAGAAGTCGGAGGGGACGCCTGGATAGCTGACCCTACGCGGGGATGGTCGAAGCTTCCCGGGGCAGACGCTCGTGCCGAAGGCCATGGCCCGGGAGGTGCGCGGCATGGACCACCTTGGGCGAGCCGCACACGATCAGCTCGAGCGCTTCGCGGGGCGGCGTTCCTCGCGATGCTCCGCGCGCCCGCGGTGATCGAACCGAACCCGACATCGCCACCGCCTGTGCCCCGCGACCACGCCGACGACAACCTCGTGGCGCTCGCGCGCGCCTCCAATGCCTGGGCGATCATCACCGGAGACCACGACCTGCTCGACCACCCCGGGCTACAACCACCGGCGCTCACGCCCGTGAGGCCTGCAGCCACCCAAAGCTACTCGCCTGACCGGTCGACACGCCGGTCGCTATCCTCGGGTGGGCGATGGAAGGCCTCTTCTCCTTCCCGAACCCGGTGAACGAGAAGGCCGCCCGCGTGGTGGCCGGCGGCGTGTTGCTGATCTCGGCGGTCGCCCTGGCGACGTCCTGGTACTGGCTGCTCGTCGTCCTCGCGTATGGCTTCGTCGCCCGGGTGCTCACCGGCCCGACGCTCAGCCCGCTCGGACGCCTGGCCAGCGGCGTGATCGCGCCCAGGCTCGGCCCGGCCAAGCCAGTCCCGGGTCCGCCGAAGCGGTTCGCTCAGGGCATGGGGGCGACGATGACCGTCGCCGGGGCCATCCTCGCCCTGCCCCTAGGCCAGCACGGGCTCGCCGACGTGGTGCTGGTGGCGATGATCGCGGCGTCCGGTCTGGAGTCGCTCTTGGCGATCTGCATCGGCTGCCAGATCTTCTCGCTGCTGATGCGGGCGGGAATCGTGCCGGAGAGCGTCTGCGCCGACTGCGCGGACATCTGGTCGCGATCGAACCCGACCCCGGGCCGGGGTCGCGCGCGCTGAACCGCGGGCTTCCGCGGGGTGAGCTAGCGCGCGATTCCGGCCATGAGGCGACCCCTGAGACACCCGGAGTGGGCGTCATCAGGAGGGTGCCCGGCTGTCGCTGGCGTGACGCAAGTCGCGCTACTCCCGATCCCGGTGGCGATCCGCGCACCGCTCGCCGTCGACGCCGGCCACCGCCGCAGCAGGATCGGGGCCGCGCTCCTACGCGACGCGCTCATCGCCGGGGCCTCGGTCCCGGGCCCTCCACGACCATGCCTGCATGGTGACCGCTCAGACGCAGAACCACGTCCCAGAACACCTCCATGTTGACCCGCGGTGGCGCCGGGCCCGGGTTTGTGGGGTGTTTGCGTCGTGGACATGACATGTCAGCGAAGGAGGGCTGGTTCGCAGACCTCGACGAGAGGGCCCGGGCGGGCGGGCCGCTCGTCTCCGACCGCGGCTGCGTTGAGCAGGGCGCTGGGGGTCAAGTCTGTAGAAGTGGTGCAGCGCCCGCGGGTCGCCGCACCTGCGGAGGGGTTCGATCACCGCGGGCTCGAGAATCGTCGGTCACTACCAGGAGATGTGACGAAGGGAGCACGCTGGCCGAGGTTCGGAGGATGATCGTTGCGAAGTGGCGGCCGGACATTCGCCGATCCGCATTGACGACCCGGGGACGGGCGCGTAACTTGCCGCGCGTGAGCACCCCGCCGTCGGCCGGCCCGATCACCGCGACCGGCACCGCCTCGCGCAACGTCGACGGCCAGGCGATCGCGCTCACCACCTTCAGCACGCTCAAGTGGTGGGGTCCGCTCTACCTGCCCCCGCTCTACTTCCTCGCCAAGCGAATCCCCAAGCTGACCGAGAAGCTGGTCGAGCTCTCGTTCATCCACTTCGCCCGCTGGTCGCTGATCGACGAGATCCCCTACAACGGCCCGCCCCAGCCCACGCAGAAGCTCCGCTACACCCACCTCTACTTCGAGAGCAACTTCAACGGCGGCTGGGAGGAGTACATCGACGCCTTCTCCCACGTCCTCGCCACGAACATGGCCGTCTTCTTCGGCGCCGCCTACGGCTTCAAGAGGGTGCCGCCGGTCGGCCCGCTGAAGACCTACATCCGCGACCACGAGACCGAGGCCAGCCATTACTACTCGGCCTACCCCGAGGCGACGATCACCATGGTCAAGGCGGCTCTCTCGCTCGAGGACAAGATCGCCCCGCTCCGGCGGACCGCCGCCGAGCTCGAGCCGGCCGCGTTCGCCGACGCCTACCGGAAGCTGCTCACCGACGCCCAGCGGTGCCTGTGAACTCGGCCAACGTCTTCCGCCAGGCCTACGGGTTCATGGCCATGACGCCGGTCCGCCCCGGCGAGGAGGCGGCCCTCCGCGCCTACCTCGAGAGCCTCCGGGACCGGGGGCCGAGCCCGCTCAGCCGGGTCCCCGGCACCCACATGGGCCGCTGGGTGATCGTCGAGGGCTTCCATGACGACCCGGCCTACGGGCAGCCCGAGCCCGAGACCCTGGCCATCCCGTCGCTGATCTTCTCGGCCAACCTCGACGGCGACCTCGACTCGTGGCTCGACGCGGTCTGCGCCGCGCTCGCCCCCGAGGCCCCGGAGATCTGGGGGCGGTGCATCGGCTGCCCGGAGGAGGCCGGCGGCCCGGCGCTCAAGGCCTACCTCCTCCACAACCAGATCGACTGCGGCTTCTTCTTCGCCGCCTACGGCGAGGCGACGCTCGAGCAGGTACGGGCGAGCCTCGACCAGCGCGAGCGCCTGATCGCCTTCGCCACGCGCACTCAGGGCATGCCGGCGGCCGAGCTCCAACGCGCCTTCGTCGCCGAGTTCCCCGGCTGATGGCGGCCACCGCTCCAAAAATCGAACTGGACGACCTCCAGGGCGACATCCTCCGCGCCTACGGCAACGACTACAGCTGCACCTCCTACGCCTTCGTGCAGGTCGACGGCCCGCCCGAGCGGGCGCGCCGATGGTTCGGCGGGCTCGTCGGGCACGTGACGACCGCGGCGCCGTGGACGGACGGCAAGCCGGCGACGACCCTCAACGTCGCCGTCACCGCCGCCGGGCTGCGCGCCCTCGGCGTCTCCGACGCCGGGTTCGCCCCGGAGTTCCGGGCGGGCATGGCCCGGCGCGCCGACCTGCTCGGCGACGTCGGGCGCAGCGATCCCGCGCGCTGGGAGGGCGGCCTCGGCACGGGTGTCGCCCACGTTCTCCTGACCATCAACGCCCGGGACACCGATGAGCGGCGGCGTGCGCTCGAGAAGATGCGCTCAGCGCTCGAGGCCAACGGCGGTTTGCGCATCGCCCACCAGGAGGACACGGCGCTCCTCGGCGGCGCGCGCGAGCACTTCGGCTTCGCCGACGGGTTTGCCCAGCCGGCGATCGAGGGCTCGAGCGACGAGCGCGCGCGCGGCGGCGGCGTCCCCGAGGAGGACGGCTGGCGATCGCTGGCCCCCGGCGAGTTCGTCCTCGGCTACCCCGACGAGGACACCCGCGAGGACCCCGAGCAGCGCCTCCCCGACCGGCCGCCGGGGCCGCTAGGGCGGAACGCCACCTACATGGTCTGGCGCAAGCTCGCCCAGGACGTCGCCCTCTGGCGGCGGGTGATCGGCCGGGCGGCCGAGCTCTACACCGAGGGCGACGAGGACAAGCTCGCGGCCAAGGTCGTCGGCCGCTGGGCCAACGGCACGCCGGTCGCCGTCCACCCCGACGCGCCCGACCCCCGCTTCGACGCCACCGCGCCCGGCGCCAACGACTTCCGCTATGCCGACGACCCGGTCGGCCTCCGCTGCCCGGTCGGCGCCCACGCGCGCCGCTCGAATCCCCGCGACGGGCTCGGCTTCCAGGGCGCGCTCAGCTTCCGCCACCGGCTGATCCGGCGGGGCATGCCCTACGGCCCGGCGCTCCCGCCCGGCGCCCGCGCCGACGACGGCGCCGACCGCGGCCTCGTCTTCGTCAGCTTCCAGGCGAGCATCGCCCGCCAGTTCGAAGCCGTCCAGATCCAGTGGCTCAACGACGGCAACATCCTCGGCCTCGGCCACGACAAGGATTTCCTCCTCGGCGACCGGGCCGCGACGGGCAAGATGACGATCCAGGGCGACCCGCCGTTCTTCCTCTCCCCGCAGGAGGAGTTCGTCACCACGCGCGGCGGCGAGTACCTCTTCGTGCCCGGGATCAGGGCGCTCGCGGCGATCGCCGAGGGCACGGCGGGCTGAACGGGGGATCTTGCGGAGTCGAAGCTCCGCGGTGGCCGGGGGTGGTGCTGCGCACCTACGAGCGCCAGACAGCCCTGTACGCCTCGTCGTTTCCTTGCCTGGCGAGCTCGACAAGACGCTCGGTCATATCAGCCGATAGCTCTGTCTGGCCAGTGAGGACGCCCGCGGTCTGGGTGTGGCCGGCGGAAATCGCCTCGATGAGGCGTTCGATCGTGTCCGGAGGGAGCTTCTTATGGCCGGCCAGCGCGAAGCCTGCGAGAAACCGATCGATCGGCGCTTCGCGCCCGCTAGCGAGAAGAATGTCGATAAGCCGGTGGGTAGCGGCAGCGGGGAGCTCTCCCTGGCTACTGAGCAGCTCTTGACATGCGAACTTCGACTGCGTGTCGGCACCCGTATCGCCGTTGACCATGAAATCTACGAGGCGCTCAATCGTCGTGGCCGGGAGCTTCTCGGACGTCGCGATCAACCTCGCTGCTCGGATTGCGGCTGGTGGTTCGTGGGTGCTTTCGATGAGTGCCACTAGGCGGTCCTTGACAACGGCGGGCAGCTTGCCCTGGTCGGCGAGCAGCTGTGCCGCGTCCGTGGCGGCGGCGAGGTTCTCGGTACCAGCGATAAGCTGGGCGATACGCACCGCTGCGCCGGGATAGAGCGTAGGCCCGCCGGTCAGGAGCTGCGCGGCTCCCGACACCGCCGCTGGACTGTCGCTGGAGGCGACGAGCTCCGCCAACGACGCGGTTGCGCCTGCCGAGAGTTCGCTCTGCCCGGCGAGCGCCTCCAACGCCAACGCGACGGAGTCGGGGTTGCTGTCGCCGAGCAGCTCGGTTAGGCGCTCAAGGGTTGGCGCGTTCAGGGTCACCTGCTTGGCGAGCAGTCGTGCTGCTTGGCGCGCCGCGCCCGGGTCGCCGGTGCTCGCCACGAACTGGGCCAAACGTTCCGTGGTATCTGGCGGGAGCTCGGTCTGGCCGGACAACGCGTCCATCGCCGTGGAGGCGGCGACCGCGTTGGCCGGTTCGATGAGCTCAGTCAGGCGCCTATTGGTACTGGCGGGCAGCTTCCGTTGACCGGCGAGAGCACGCGGTGCTTGGCCGCGCGTGAGCGACCTTCCCAACGTGGGCATGTCGGACACGGCTAAGAGTTCTCCCGCTCGCTCGGGGTCGACCGCAGTATTCATGGCGATGACCTCGGCCAACCGATCCGCCGTGGTCGCCGACAGCTCGGTCTGGTTGGCGAGAACGTCCGCTGCGTCGTTGCCTACCATCAGATCCAGGCGAGCGATGACTCCGGCCAGTCGGTCCGTGAGGGCACGAGGAAGCCGTCTCTGGCCGACTAGCGCTGTTTTGGCCGCCGTTGCGCCACGCCACTCCGCGCTCGCAATTATCTCAACTAGCCGCTCCGAAGCCCGGAGCGACAGCTCACCTTGGCCAGCAATTACGTGGCCCAACTTACCCGGCGCAACCGATGCCCCGGCGCTGGCGGCGATTAGATCGATTAGGCGCTCCGTCGCCCAGTTGGGCAGATCTCCGTGGACGGCGAGCGCCTCCGCCGCTAGGGCGGCCGCTGACGCGTCCATGGAGGCGCCGAGTATCGCGATGAGGCGCTCGGTGAGCACTGGATGTCGGATGCAGCATGCTGCGAGCTCAGCAAAACGTGCCTGTGCCAGAGGATCATCAACGGGGGTGTCTACGCGTTGCGCCAGCAGCTCGACAAGGCGGCCGCCGACGGCGACCGCCTTAAGTGCACCGACTCTCTCGAGTAGAGCGGCCCGGTAGATAGGAAACCGAGCGCGCCCGGAGGCATGAAGCACCTCATCGAGGGCTTGGGAGAGGAGCTCGTCGACGACTTCAGGAGATGCAGGTATATCGTCAGCAAGGGCGCGTAACGCGAAGCGAAAGTCGCGGCCCTGAAGATCCTCCAGAAAGCTGGGCTCGAGGTCAGTGCCGCGGCCGAGCAAAGCGGCGGCAAAGAGGTCTTCGATCTCCTCGTAATAATCGCGGGCCACAAGGCCGAGTGCGAGCAGAATCGGCTCGTCGTAGCGTGGGTCGTGAAGGTGGCCCCTAATCTGTCCCGCACGGCCGAGGACGCTGCCAAAGGCCAGGGCTCGGCCGGCATAAAACTCCTCGAAAGTAAGATGAGGAAATCCCCACCTCCGTGGCGCTCTCTCCACCAGGAGGCCGCATTGATGCTCGACCTGCTTCACGAAGTCGAGGATCCCCGTGCCTAGGTCGGTGCTGGCGGGGTCGGCCTCGGCGAGGACACCGTCGTCCCACCGTTCCCGTTGAGCTTGGACCACCGAGGCCCGAGTATTCCGATGAGGTCACGTAGCGTGGCTGATCCCTCGGGCCGGTGTGCGTGCATCCACTCGGCGAGCGCCGTCAGCCACTGCGTAAGGCGGCGTTCGTCCGGCAGCTCTGTCTCGGGTATACCTTGATTTGCTCGCCACGTCCGTCCGAGCGCATCCGCCACGGCCTTGTAGGCGTCAACCCGACGTTCCGGTAACCCTCCCTGCGTCCTGTGCACAAGTAGCAGCGCGGTTAGCAGGAGTGGGTTCGCCGCGAGCCGACGGACGCCTGGATTATTGGCAAACGCTGCGACCAGTCCCCTGATCGTTCGCTTGGCATCTCTTTCGAGGATCTCAGGGCTCTTGGCGGCGGCCTCCGTGCGTTCCATCGCGGGCACATACAGACGGAGAAAGTGCTCGATCGACGCGTCGTCCATCTCGAGAAGTCGCACTGCGGCGAACGCTGGCGGGAGGGGGGCAGCGGCGTAGCCGGAAATCCGACTAGTACACACAAAGCGATTGCCCCGTGGTTGCTGGGCAATGACGAAATGGGCGATCGCCTCGACAACGCCGATCCGCTCCGCCGCGCTGCTCACCTCATCGAGGCCGTCGATGAGGACTACGCATCGCCCGGCGCGGAGGTTCGTAGTGATCAGGCGTTGCAGATGCTCACGATCAACGGGGCATTCCATGGTATCCGACAAGAACGATGGGATGAACGCTCCCAGTCCCCTTTGCCGCTCGCTCGAGCGTGCGAAGTCGCCGGCGCGCACGTATAGAGGCAGGAACGCGTGCCCGAACTCCTCCGTGGCCGCCGGGGAGCCGCCTAGAAGAGCCTGCGCATGTTGCAGCGCCAGGTAGCGCAGAAGCGTGGTCTTGCCCGTTCCCGGATCTCCGAGGACGAGCGTGAGGTCGGCTTCCGCTAGGACGCGCGGGACGGAAACCGGTGTGGGGCTGGGTGGCGCCGGTTGCTCCACGCCGAGGCGATCGAGCTGCGCCTCGTACTCCTCGGCGGAAAGCTCGCCTCCCCGCACGCGTTCCGCCAGGACGGCGAGTTGCTGCTCCTCGCGCGTGGCCCACTTCATCCCCGGGGCCGGCTCACGTATGCCTCGCGGTGAGACAAAGATTTCGGCTAAGGGCAACTGAAGGTGCTGGGTCGTGCCCATGCCGGCGGTCTTGACGTACTCGAACGCGTCAATCAGCCAACAAAGGAACCCCCGCTGGTCATCCGGGGCGTCCTCGGCTAGAGCGGCGACTGGTAGGCGAGCCTCCACAGCCGCCAGCGTGTCTTCAACCCGATCGAGTAGAGCCGCGTGATCCTCCCGATTCGCCCCCTCCATCTCGGCTTGAAGACGCAACAGATCGAAGTGCACTTGGCGGTCTTCTCGCACGGACTGCCAAGCCTCAAGTCGGACAGCCGACGCAAGAGCCTGCGCCGCGTCTGCACTGTCAGTGATGGCCTGAAGCGCGGACACGAGGTCGGGCTCGTCTAGGACGCCGGTATGAGCGTAAGTCCAAAGCAGACCGAGTACCCGCGGCTGACTTAGCATCTTGGGCGCGGCCGGGTGGTCCTTCTTGAGCTGGTCCACCAGCCGCTTGGCCTCGCTGCCCTTCCTCCATTCGTTGAGTCTGCGCGCAGCGGGGGGCCCAACGGCCTTGGCAAACGCGGATGCAGCAGCCGTGGAAAACGGTTCAACCATTGAGACGCAAAGAGCGGCGTCTGCGATTATGAAGCTGCGGTTGGTGCGGTAGTCCGCTCATTGAGAGCCGCCGATACTCCGGAAGTGCGTCAGTTGGCCCGCGCGAGGTAGCCGTTGGCGATCAGCCAGATCACGTTCAGCCGGGAGGGGCCGCCGGGGACGAGCGAGCCGACGAGCTGGAACTGCTCGCCGTGGCCGGGCTGGCCGAAGGCCGGGGCGATCGGGCCCTCCTCGACCGCGAACTGCCTGATTACCCGGTAGACGTGGTAGTTGCAGGTGTAGGCGGGGTCGAAGTTGTCCAGGCTCATCGGCGGCAGCGACCGCTCGAAGTAGGGCGTGTCGACGGGCGCGAGGAAGGCGCCGAACTCGCTGCCGAAGCGATCGATCCGATCGCCCGGCGGGAGCGGCGCCACGTGCTCGATCGGCCGGCCGGTGGCGGTGAGGAGGAAGCCGTTCTCGGGCGGGAAGCGCCAGCCGCCGGCGCCGCCGTTGGCCGTCGGATCCCAGTAGATCGCGATGAACTGCGCGGGCGTCAACCCGGCCAGGCGGTCGTAGCCGGCGAGGATCGGGGCAACCATGCCGATTCCCTGGAGCTGGTCGGGACCGAGGCGCTCGTCGCCGGCGAAGAACGTGTTGGAGCAGGCAGACGCCGGACGCGCGGCGGCGGGGGCGCCGAAGCCGAGGCCGAGGACGAGGACGGCGGCCAGCGCCGTCGCCCACCGCGGCGCCGTGCCCGTCCGTCGTGCGCGCAACCCTTTCATCGCACCTCGGGGTATGTATACCGCGCTCAGGCTCCGGCGGGCAAGGGGCGGGGCTCATTCCCCGCCGCGCGTGACGGGCGCTCGGGTTCGCGCCGCCCGGTCTGCCAGGTGGTGAAGGCGAGGAAGGCGACCCAGAGCACGGTAGACGCGCCCCAGACGGCGTAGGCCAGGGTGGCGGGCAGCGGCGGGCCGGGCTTGGCCTCGCGGAGGAGGACCTTGGTGTTGCGCACGAAGTCGACGCTCCGGCGGCTGACCGCCGGCACCGCCGTCGCCTTGATCGCCGGGTCGGCCGGCAGGTAGATCGGCGCCGCCATCACCTCGTCACCGCGGTAGAGGACGACCATCGACTTCCAGGTTCCGTAGACGGGGACCGCGCCCGAGGAGACGTAGTGGCCGGGGCGGATCTCGTGGAACGTCGTCCGCACGCGGCCGCCGCCCTGCCAGGAGAGCACGCCGAAGGCGGCGGCGCGCCGGGCGGCGGCGGCCGGTTGGAGGGCGACCTCGACGTGGGCCTGGCCCTGCGAGCGGTCGAGGCGGATGACGGCGTGAACGTGTCCGACGTTCCGCGCGAGCGGGATCAGGAGGGCGGCGACGAGGACGACGCAGGCCAGCGCCGCGGCGGCGCCGGGCACGCGTCGGTCGCCGGGGGAGAACACCCGGGCCAGGCCGGCGCCGAGGACGGCCGCGGCGAAGGCGGCCGGGACGGCGAGGAGGATGGTGCGCGGGAGCAGCGAGGCGGACAGGGGGCCGTAGCCGGACAGGCCGACGAAGGCGAGCTCGCCGGCCAGGCCGAGCGTCCCCACCAGGGCGCCGGCGACCAGGGCGAAGCGCAGACGCGACGCCGTGCCGACCAGCGCCGCGGCGCCCTCGACGGCCACGGCGGCGAAGAGGTAGAGCGGGAAGCGGGGGAAGCTGTGGTCGAGGGCGCCGGCGACGACGAGGGCGATCACGCCGCGGAGGACGAGGTAGACGAAGACCGCCTTGACCGCCCCCCCGGGCCCGAGGGCGATGCGGGCGAGGACGAGCGTGAAGCCGGCGGCGGCGACCAGCAGGATCGGAAGGTAGACGAGCTGGAACTGAGGGACGCCGTAGTCGAACTCGCCGAGGAAGACGCTCATCCCGACCAGGGCGGCGCCGAAGGCGAGGACGACGATCCCCCGGCCGAGCAGAGTCGGCCGGGCCCTGGGCATCGCCTCGGCCAGCAGCAGCAGCACTCCGAGCGTCCCGAACCCGCCGCCGGTGACCAGCTGGAGGTGGGACGGACTCCAGAGGGTGATGTCGAGGCCGTAGGCCTTGTGCCAGAGGTTGTCGATCGGGAAGGCGGTGGCCGCGACCACCCCGAGGAGGCCGAGCAGCATGGCCGCCTTGGGGATACGGACGCGCTCGATCGAGGCCATCACCGCGGTGACGACGCCGGCGAAGGAGATGCCCCAGAGGCCGACGAGGATCATCACGTGGGGCGGCGTGAAGACGTTCTTGTCGCGGCCGAGGTCGATGTGCCAGGCCACGTCCCAGTAGAAGCCGATGACGGCGATCAGGAGGAAGAGGAGCCCGGTCAGCACGCCGCCCATCGCCCAGCCGGGAAAGCCCGTCAGCCGGCGGAGGCTGTCGGAGATCTGGAGGAACGGGAACTTCACCATGCTCGGCGTCCCCGTGGCCTTGCCGAACGCGAAGAGCAGCGAGACGCAGACGCAGTAGAAGACGAGCAGCCCGATCAGGTAGTACCACTGGCTCGCCGGGAACGACGTGGTCGCCGTCGCGATGGTCATGCTCGTGCTCCTCCGCCTCCGTGGACCTTACCAGCGGTAACCTTACCAGAAGTAGACTGATCCGGGCAAGTACGATGAACGACGAACGCGAGACAGCCGCCGAGCGCCCGGCGCGCAGCAGGGTACCCCGCCCGGTGCGCGAGCGGGAGATGCTCGAGGTGGCCGGGCAGCTCTTCGGCGAGCGCGGCTACCACAACGTCTCGATGGACGAGATCGCCCAGGCCGCCGGGGTCTCGAAGCCCATGGTCTACGCCTACTTCGAATCCAAGGAGGGGCTCTTCCTCGCCTGCGTCGAGCTCGCCACCACCGAGCTCGTGGCCACCGTCGAGGAGGTCACGCCGGTCAGCCTGGCCCAGGACATCCGGCTCTGGCGCGGGCTCCTGGCCGTCTTCACCTTCATCGAGGAGAACCGCGAGTCGTGGATGCTGCTCTATCCCCACGGGCCCCAGAGCGGCGGCCCGTTCGCCGCCGGAGCCGCCCGCGCCAACGCGGAGATGGGCCGGCTGCTGACCGGGATCTTCCGCGAGGCGGCGGCGACGGAGGGGATCGACGCCAAGCTGGCGGCCGCCGCGAGCGAGCCGATCGCCCACGCCCTGGTCGCCGCCGTGGTCGGCCTCGGGTCGTGGTGGATGCGCCATCCCGAGCAGCCGAAGGAGCTCCAGGCGCTGCGCCTGATGAACCTCGCCTGGGTCGGACTCGGCGATCTCTCCCGCGGAAAGCTGTGGATGGCGCCGCCGGAGGGCTGACGACGACCGCCGTGCGGCATGATATGCGGGTGAGCCCGTACCGCAGGTGCCCCGAACGCCGCGCCGCCGGCATCCGCACGTGAGCCCGCCGCGCGTAACCGGCGAGGCCGCCGACGAGGTCCGCCAGCTCGTCCCGACCGTCGAGCAGCTCGGACTGCGCCTGTCCGACGTCAACTACCTGGCCGACGAGGGCCTGGCCGCCGGGGTCTTCCTCAGCCTGCGGCTGCCGCTGCCGCTCCTGCTCGAGGGCGAGGCCGGGGTGGGCAAGACCCAGCTGGCCAAGGCGCTGGCCGCCGTCCTCAACACGCCGCTGATCCGCCTCCAGTGCTACGAGGGCATCGACGCCGCCGAGGCGCTCTACGAGTGGAACTACCCGCGCCAGCTGCTGAGCATCCGCCTGTCGGACTCGACGGGGAGCAAGCTCGGCGAGCACGAGCTGTTCGGTCCCGACTACCTGATCCGGCGCCCGCTCCTCCGCGCCCTCGAACACCCCGGCCCGCGGCCGGCCGTCCTCCTGATCGACGAGATCGACCGGGCCGACGACGACTTCGAGGCGTTCCTGCTCGAGCTGTTGGCCGAGGCGACGGTCACCATCCCCGAGATCGGCACGATCCAGGCGACCCACCCGCCGATCGTCGTCCTCACCTCCAACCGGACGCGCGACCTCCACGACGCGATCAAGCGGCGCTGCCTCTACCAGTGGATCGACTACCCGGACGTCCGCCGCGAGTCGGACATCCTCATGCGCATGGTCGGCGGCTCGGCCCGCCTGATCGTCGAGGTGGCCACGGCGATCGCCCGCATGCGCGCGGCCGACGTGATCAAGCCGCCGGGGGTCGCCGAGTCGATCGACTGGCTCGCGGCCCTCAAGCTGCTCGGCATCAAGCGCCTCGATCCCGCGGCGATCGACCGGACGCTCGGGTCGGTCCTGAAGTACCCCGAGGATCAGGAGGCCGTCCGCGCCGCCGGCCTCGAGAACCTCATCGGCACCGGCGACGCGGGCACCTCCGGCGTTCGCGCAGGGAGCGCGGATGCCGGCGCCGCCTCGCAAGGACACCACGACACCGGCGGCGCCCCGGAGGGTCGCCAGAGCGGCGCTCCGGAGGGACAGCACGACACCGCCGGCGCCCCGGAAGGGCGCCAGAGCGGCGAAGCCGGCTAGGGCCGCTCCCCGTCGTTGCGGGCGACGACGAGCGCGACGCCGCGGGAGGCGAGGGGCTCGGCCAGCGTGCCGGCCACCCAGGTGAGCGGATCGACGTGCCAGGCGGCCCGGGCCGTCTCGACCCGCCAGCCGGCGAGGAGCTCGTCGAGCCCGGCGGCGTCGTAGACCCGCTCGAAGTCGTCGACGCTCGGCTCGCCGGCGAAGGGCACCGTCAGGATGAGCAGGCCGCCCGGGCGGACCAGGCGGCGCAGGTCGGCCGAGGCGGCCAGGTCGAGCCGCGCCGGGCGCTGCGGCCCGGGG
>JBPCNA010000137.1:0-5736 GCA_051001735.1 Solirubrobacteraceae bacterium | reverse complement strand
TCCGTTGTGTGGCTACTTCCCTTCCCGGCGTCCTGTCGCCGTCTTCCCTGTCCCCCGTGGCGCCGCCGCTGCTCGAGTCCTTCGATCTCTCGCGGGGCCGCGCCGTCGCCCTGGTCGCCGTGGCTCGCGAGGTCGCGAGCGGGCGGGTCGATCTCCACGACACCGACCACGAGCGTGGCTGGCGGCGGCTGCGCGCGACGCCGGGGATCGGCGCGTGGACGGTCGAGATCCTGGGGCTCCACGGCCAGGGCCGCCTCGACCAGGTGCCCGCCGGGGACCTCGGCCTGCGCAAGTTCGTCGGGCGCGCGCTCGACGGCGATCCGCGAGCCTGCGCCGAGACCGAGGTCGTCCGCGACTTCTTCGCGCCCTTCGCCCCCTACGGCGGCCTGGCGGCCACCTACGCGCTGCACCGTGCGGCCGCGCTCGGTCCTACTCCCCCTGCCCGGGCAGGAACTCGTCGGTCAGCGCCCGGGCGGCGTCGTCCGGGCGTGTGAGCAGCCCGGCGGCCAGCATCCAGCGATCGAACGCGCGCCAGGCCACGGGGTCGACGAAGCCGTACGGGTGGGCCGGATCGGCCAGCGGGAGCGCCGCCTTGAGCGAGGCGGAGGCGAGCGCCCGGCTGATCCCGGAGTTGGCCGCCACGAGCGCGTCGACCGCGGTGGTCGGCGTGGCCAGCGTGGTGCGCAGCCCGGCGCTCAGCGACTGGAGGAAGGTCCGGAGGATCGGCCCGCGGTTGCGCGCTTCGCTCTGGCGCACGACGAGGACGAGCCGGTTGTAGCTCGGGACCGCGGCGTCCTCGATGGCGATCGCGCTCGGCCGGTGGCGGGACAGGCGCACCGCGTCGAGATCGGTGCGGCCGAGGATCGCGTCGGCCGTTCGCGCGGTCAGCGCGCGCGCCGGATCGGCTCCGGCGTCGCGGCGGCGGACGCTCGACGCAGCGACGCCGGCGCTGCGCAGGATCGTGTCGAGCTCGGCGGCGGCCAGCGGCGTGGCCGGCGCCGCGACGGTCTTTCCCTCCAGCTGGGTGACCTTGGTGATCGGGTGGGGCGCGATCGAGATGATTGCCTCCAGCGGGCCACGGACGAGGGCGCCGATGGCCACCAGGCCCGCGCCCCGGTCGCGGGCGCGGAGGACGTCGGGTTCGGAGGCGACGGCGATGTCGACGCTGCCGGCCGCGAGGCTGGCGAGCGCCGCTCCCGGCTGGGGAGCGATCGAGACGGCGAGGCCGCCGCGCGTGAAGTCGCCGCCGGCGACCGCCGCGTAGAGCGGAGCCAGCGGGCCGTCGGCCGGAGCGTCGAGGGCGACCTGGATCCGCGTCGGGGTGGCCGGCAGGACGAGCGTCTCGTGCTTGGTCCCGCACCCGAGGAGGGCGGTTGCGGCGCACGCGGAGGCCAGCAGGGTCCGGGCGGCGGTCACGCCCGCGCTCCCCAGGGGATCAGCCGTCGCTCGGCGGCGCTCAGCGCAGCGAACAGGGCCACGGCGAGGGCGGCGAGCAGGGTCACCGCAGCGGCGGCCCGTGCGGTCTCGAGTTGAGGAATGGCCTGCTCGGCGAGCACGCCGAGGCCGGCGCTCGCTCCCGACCACTCGGCGAAGAAGGCGCCGATCAGGGAGAAGACGACGCCGACCCGGGCGCCGCTGAACAGGCCGGGGAGGGCGCTCGGTGCCTCGACGCGTACGAAGGCCTGCCAGCGCGAAGCGCCGAGCGTCGACATCAGCTTGAGCAGCTCCGGCTCCACCGAGCCGAGCCCGTCGAGCGTGGCGACGAGGACGGGGAAGAAGCAGACGAGAGCGATGATCGCCAGCTTCGGCAGCAGGCCGAAGCCGAGCCAGGCGACGAGCAGCGGCGTGAGCAGCACGAGCGGGACGGCCTGCGAGGCGACGAGCAGCGGGTAGACGGCGCGCCGCAGGAGCGGGGAGAAGTGGATCGCCGCGGCGAGCACCACCGCCAGGATCACGGCAAGCGCGATCCCCGGGAGGACCTCGCCGGCGGTCACCGTGAGGTTCGACCAGAGGAGCGCCCGGTCGGACACGAGCGCGCGGGCGATCGCGCTCGGCGGCGGAAGGATCAGGGGGTCGATCGGCCCGAGCCGCACATAGAGCTCCCAGGCCCCGAGGAGCACGGCGCTCAGCACGATCACGGGCAGCGCCCGCCGGAGTCTCACGCCAGCGCCTCGAGCGCACGGGTCCTGAGCGCGAGCAGCTCCGGGTCGGTGCGCGAGCGCGGGCGGGCGGCGGTGACGGCGATCTCGGCGACGATCCGGCCCGGGCGGCGCCCGAGGACGAGCACGCGATCCGCGAGCACGACCGCCTCTTCGACGTCGTGGGTGACGAGCAGGACAGACCTCGGTGCCTCGAGGAGCACACCCTCGAGCCAGCCCTGGAGCTCCATCCGGGTGATCGCGTCGAGTGCGCCGAAGGGCTCGTCGAGACATAGCACCGGGCGGCCCGAGAGCATGGTGCGCGCGAACGCGACGCGCTGGCGCATGCCGCCGGAGAGCTCGCCTGGCCGGCGATCGGCGAAGTCGGCGAGGCCGAGGGCGGTCAGGGTGGGGGCGGCCAGGAGGCGCGCCTCGGCCCGCGGCCGTCCGGCGAGGCGCAGAGCCAGCGCGGCGTTGTCGAGCGCGTCGAGCCAGGGGAGGAGCAGGTCGCGCTGGGGCATGAGCACGGCCGGGTCGCCGCGGACCTCGCCGGCGTCGGCCTTGTCGAGACCGCAGACCAGCTCGAGCAGCGTCGTCTTGCCGGCCCCGCTGGCGCCGACGACGGCGACGACCTCATCCTGCGCGACGTCGAGCGAGAGGCCGTCGAGGACGACCAGCGGCGGCGCCCCGGGGCGCTTGAAGCGGCGCGTCACGCCGCGCAGGCGCACCGCCGATCGGCTCGCCCGGGGCTGCACACCCAGCTCGCGCGGCTCGAGTCGCGTCTGCATCAGGCGCGTATCGTAGTCGGAGGCCCGGAGGAGCGGCCCGCCCGGCCCCAGGGCACCGGCGCCCCGCCCGTCAGCGGTGCTGGGGCGCGGTCAGCGCCTTGACGAAGTCCTCGAGCTGGCCGGTCGTCCAGCACTCGAAGGCGGTGCAGTGCCGGGCGTAGGCGGCGATCACCGAGTCCCCGTAGTTCCAGTAGAGGCGCGGCTCGGGATTGAGCCAGTAGGTGCGCCCGGCACGGGCGGCGATCCCGGCGAAGATCTCCTCGCACGGGTCGCGGCCGTTGGTGCGGGCATCGCCGAGAACGATGACCGTGGCGCGCGGATCGAGGTCGTCCTCGACGAGCGCCTCGAACTCGGCCCAGACGCGGCCGTAGTCGGTGTAGCCCGAGATGTCGGCGACGCCGGCGTCGCGGCCGATCGCCTCGCTCACCGCGCTGAAGTTGCGTTCGCGGGCGAAGACGTCGGTGACCTCGGAGATCCGCTCGATGAACACGAAGGAGCGCATCTTGCGGAACGAGTCGTGGAGGGCGTGGAGCACGGAGAGGAAGAAGACCGAGGCCGAGGTGACGCTGGTCGAGACGTCGCAGAGGACGTAGATCTCGGGCCGGCGGGGCCGCCTGGGGCGGTACTTGATCACCACGGGTACGCCGCCCGTCTCCAGCGACGCGCGCATCGTCCGGCGGACGTCGACGTGCTGGCGCCGGCGCTGGCCGCGAGCCTGGCTGCCCTGGGTGGCCAGGCGCCGTTTGAGCTGGGCCACCACGCGGTGGACGGCGGCCAGATCCTGGAGCGGGCCGCTGGGCAGGTTCCGGTCGAGCTCGTGGAGCGGCCGCGACGGCGGGAGCGTCCGGCTTCGCTCGATCTGCGCGCGCTCGAGTTCGCGGCGGAGCATCGCCTCGAAGCGCCGCAGCGACTCGCGCGGCAGCCCCTGGCGCCGCGGGTCGCCGGCCGCAGGCTCGGGCTCGGGCTCGCTGCGCAGGCCGAGCGCGCGCCGGATCCGCTGGACGTCGACGCCGATCACCCCCGAGCCCTCCTGGGCGCGGGCGAAGGCGGCGATGGCCAGGCGCGCGAGGTCGCGCAGCCGGCCCTCCTCGCCACTGCGCAGCGCGTCGGCGATCTGGGCGCGGAGCTCGTCGAGGTCGAGCGCGCCGGTGCCTTCGGCGCCCGCCTCCTCGCCAGCCTCGCGCACGCCCTCGCGGAGGGCGGCGGCCTCGGCGGCGCGGAAGAAGAACCGATCGAAGGTCAGCTCGAAGATGTGGCGATCGTCCGGCGATTTGGCCAGCGTGGCCGCGAGGCCCTCGCGGAACTCCCGCTGGTCGCGCCAGTCGACCTCGCGCAGGACGGCGAAGGCGTCGAGCAGTTCCGCGGTGCCGAGCGCGACCCCCTCCCGGCGCAGCTCCTCGCCGAACTCGAGCAGCCGCCCGGCGATTCCCGGCTCAGACGGCGGCGGCACGGGAGGCCGCCCCGAGCTTCAGCCCGACGCGCTCGGCGACCACGTCGAGGTCGGTGCGGTGCTTGACGATCACCGACATCGTGTCCCTGAACGTCTCGCCGTCGATGTCCTGGGCGCCGAGCAGGAGCAGGGCGCGCGCCCAGTCGATCGACTCGGCGATCGACGGCGGCTTCTTGAGGTCGAGCTCGCGGACGAGGCCGACCAGCTCGACGAGCTTGCGAGCCACGGTCAGGGGCAGATCGGGAGCGTGCAGCCGCACGATCGCCAGCTCGTGCTCGAGCGCCGGGTAGTCGAGCCAGAGGTAGAGGCACCGGCGCTTGAGCGCCTCCGTCAGCTCGCGCGAGTTGTTCGAGGTCAGGACGACCACCGGATGGGTGGTGGCGCCGATCCGTCCGAGCTCGGGGATCGTGATCTGGAAGTCCGAGAGCAGCTCGAGCAGCATCGCCTCGAACTCCTGGTCGGTCTTGTCGATCTCGTCGATCAGGAGGACCACCGGCTCCGACGAGGAGATCGCCGTGAGCAGGGGCCGCGCGAGTAGGAAGCCCTCGCCGAAGATGTCGTCCTGCACGTCATCCCAGCCGGCGCTGTCGGCCTGGATGCGCAGCAGCTGCTTGCGGTAGTTCCACTCGTAAAGGGCCTTGGCCTCGTCGAGGCCCTCGTAGCACTGGAGGCGCACCAGCTCGCGTCCGAGGTAGCGGGCGAGCGACTTGGCTAGCTCGGTCTTGCCGACCCCGGCCGGACCTTCGACGAGCACCGGCTTGCCCAGCCGGACGGCGAGGTAGGCGACGAGGGCCGTCGACTCGGCGGGCAGGTAGCCGACCGCCCGCAGGCCGTCGGCGACCACTGAGACCGACTCGGGCATGCCGCTCGCCATGCCCGAATGATAGGAAGTGCCCGATGGCGGCCCACATCTCGGCGATCCTGGCCAGCGCCCCGGCCGGCGGCCCGCTGGCCGTATGCCTGTTAGCCGGCTTCGTGCTCGGCGGCGTCGGCCACCTCTACCGCTCGCCGGCGGCGATCGTGGCCGGCATCCTCGTGATCGCCGGGGCCGTAGCGGTATTCGTCGCCCAGACGAACCCCGCGCTCGGCGGGTAGCCGCTCACTCAGCTCAGCGCTCGCCGAAGGGGTCGAACTCGCGAACGCCGTCGTGGTCGCGTCGCGCTCGGCGGCGCCGTACGGCCTCGTCATCCTCGGGGTCCACCTCGAGCGACAGCTGCTCGGTCTCGTCGGTGGCGGTCTCCTCGCTCGTCGCCACCCATGTCGGCGCCTCCTCGCGCCGAGGCGGGCGGCGGGGGGCCGCCCTGGGTGCCTGCTCCGCATCTGCCGGTGGCTGGGGGGGCCGAAACGACTGAAAGGTGGG
>JBPCNA010000136.1:0-4482 GCA_051001735.1 Solirubrobacteraceae bacterium | reverse complement strand
CCGTACGCCAGGGGCCGGCTGCCACCCCGACCGGCCGCGCGGGCCGCGCGGCCGCCGCCTCCAGTCGGCCCGTGCCAGAGGCGCCGTGGGCGCCGTTCCCGCTGATCGAGCTAGCCATCCTGATCGCCATCGGCCTGGTCGTGGCCGGCTTCCTCACCCGCGGCCCCCGCGGCCCGATCCTGCTCGGCTGCGGCCTCGGTCTGGCCACGCTGGCCACGCTGGAGTTGACGATCCGCGAGCACCTGGCCGGCTACCGCTCGCACGCCACGCTGCTGGCCGGCGCCGGGGCGGTGGCGGTGGCGGCGCTGCTCTTCGCGTTCACCCGGCTGCCGCAGCCGGCCCCGCTGGTGATCGCCGCCGCCGTCTTCGGCACGTTGTGGAGCGTGCTCCGGGCGGCCTTCCGCCGGGCCCGGACCGAACCGCCCGCACCCGGCTGATCACCGGGCGGTCAGCGGCAGACGCCGCTCAGCTCGCGCGTCGGCGGCGTCTGCTCGCGGTCGGCGGTCAGCTGCGCGGCCAGGCGCAGGCGCTGGCGCTCGGTCATCGAGCCGATCGTCTTCGTCTCGGACATCGGGATGCCGGCGAGGAACCGCCGGGCGCGCGTCCGGCCCCATCGGCGCTGGCTCATCAGCAGGTCGGCCACCGCCATGCTCTGGGTCTCCCACGGGGAGGCGAGGACGACGTCGGCGACGCGCAGCTCGCCCTCGGCCACCCGACGCTTGAGCTCCGCTCGGGCGAGACGCACTTCGTTTGCCCGCTCGAGAGCGCGCATGTACTGGGGGCCGCGGACAACCGTCGCCGTCGCATCCATTCCGATCCTCCATGGCGTCCACCGCCTCCGGTGGACGTTCGTTCCCGCTATGACTTGACGCAGCACTCGACACGACAGCAGGTGGCAGCGACCCGACCAGGCCGCGATCTGCGTACATCGCCGGTTCCCTCGAAGGCCCCCCTAGGACCGTGTCGGCGCGCTCGCTGAAGCTAAGGCTGCCGCGGACGCTGGTCAACCGCGGCGTTCGCTCAGAGCGGGGTTTTTTTCTCAGCCCTTCCTTGTGCGAAGATGCACAAGGATTTCAGTGGCCGGCGGGGGCGGGAAGCGGCCCGTGCTCGGCCTCGAACTTCCGCTTGACGCGAGCGAAGCAGCCGAGCGCGCGGTCGAGGACGGCGCCGTCGTGGGTGGCCATCACGCTCGTCCGCAGGAGCGCGCCCCCCGGCGGTACCGCCGGATGGACGGCGACATTGGTGAACACGCCCTCGTCGTAGAGCGCGCGCCAGAGCACCGCTGCCTTCCAGTCGTCGCCGACTCGCACGGGGACGATCGGCGTGATGATCGTCTCGGTGCCGGCGGCCGTCGACACCGGCGACGGCTCGACGACGCTGAAGCCGAGGTCGTGGAGGCCGCGGTTGAGGTGGCGTGCGTTGGCGAGCACCCGCGCGAGCAGCTCCCGGCCGTCGTCGGAGCGGATCACGCGCAGCGCGGCGAGCGCCGCGCCGACCGCGGCCGGCACCCCTGAGGCCGTGAAGAGGAACGAGCGGCTCTGGATCCGCAGATACTCCATGACGTCGGCCGGCCCGGCGATGAACCCGCCGCAGGAGGCGAGCGACTTCGAGAAGGTGCCCATGCGGAGGTCGACCTGCTCCTCGACCCCGAGGAGCTCGGCGGTGCCGGCGCCGCGGTCGCCGAGCACGCCGATCCCGTGCGCCTCGTCGACCATCAGGCGGGCCCCGAAGCGCTTGCTCAGCTCGGCGATCTCCCGCAGCGGGGCGATGTCGCCCTCCATCGAGAAGACCCCGTCGACGACGACCATCACGCCGCCTCCGTCGCCGGCCGCGCGCTCGAGCGTCCGCTCGAGCTTGTCGATGCGGTTGTGGCGGAAGGCGCGGAGCTTGGCCCGCGAAAGGATCGCTCCGTCGAGCAGCGAGGCGTGGTCGCCGGAGTCGACGACGACCGTGTCCCCGGGTCCCAGCAGGGTGCCGATGGTCCCGAGGTTCGCCTGCTGGCCGGTGCTGAAGACGACCGCGTCGTCGGTTCCCATCCACTCGGCGAGCTCGCGCTCGAGATCGAGGTGGAGCGCCGTGGTCCCGTTGAGCAGGCGGGACCCGGTCAGGCCGGTCCCGTAGCGGGTCAGCGCGTCGTAGGCCCCCTTCATCACCCGCTCGTCGCCGGTCAGCCCGAGGTAGTTGTTCGACCCGAGCATGATCCGCGGCTCGCCCTCCATCTCGACGATCGGCATCGCCGGCGAGGAGACCTCGCGGAAGTAGGGCAGCAGGCCGGCGTCGCGGGTGGCGCGCATCAGCGCGATGCGCTCGTTGCCGCGGACCTTGGCGAAGACGTCGGTGGTCGTGTTGTCCATATAGGGTGCGGCCGGTGAGTCTCGAGGTCCGTCCCGTCGCGGACAAGCGCGATCTGGGGCGCTTCATTCGCCTGCCGTTCGAGCTCTATCGTAACGAGCCGCGCTGGGTCCCCCCGCTGATCTCCGATGTTCGCAAGCGTCTCCGACCGGAGACCAACCCGTTCTTCGCGCACGCTGAGGCGCAGTACTTCCTCGCCTGGCGCGACGGCCGTCCGGTCGGCCGCATCAGCGCGCATATCGACCGGCACTTCAACGAGTTCCAGGGCAACGACTGGGGCCTGTGGGGCTTCTTCGAATGCGAGGACGACCGGGAGACGGCGGCGACGCTGCTCGACACCGCCGAGGCGTGGCTGCGCGAGCGGGGGCGCGATCGGATGGTCGGCCCGATGGACTTCACCACCAACGACGAGGCCGGGCTCCTGATCGAGGGCCACGACCGGCCGGCGATCATCCTCGCCCCGTGGCACCACCCCTATTACCAAGCGCTGCTCGAGGGGGCGGGGCTCGAGCAGGCGATGGACCTCCTGATGTGGAGCCTCCACATCTCCGACGTCGACCGGGTCCACCCGGCGATCTGGGAAGCGGCCGGGAAGGTCGAGAGCGAGCACGGGATCGTCTGCCGACCGATGCGCAAGCGCGACCTCGAGGCCGAGGTCGTCCGCTTCCTCGAGGTCTACAACGCCGCCTGGGAGAAGAACTGGGGCGCCGTGCCCCTGACCGCCGAGGAGGCGCTCCACTACGCGCACGACCTCAAGCCGGTGCTCGACGAGCACTGGGCGATGATCGCCGAGCGCAAGGACACCGGCGAGGTGGTCGGGGCTGCCCTGACCCTGCCCGACTTCAACCAGGTCCTCGCCCACCTGAACGGGCGCCTCCTGCCCTTCGGGTGGTTGAAGGCCCTCTACTGGAAGCGGAAGATCGACGCCGTCCGCGTCTTCGCGCTCGGCGTCAAGCCCGAGTACCAGCACACCGGCGTGGCCGCCCGCTTCTATCAGATGCATTTCGAGTCGGCGGCGGTCACCCCCCAGAAGCACGGCGAGATGGGCTGGATCCTCGAGGTCAACAAGCCGATGAACCGGGCGATGGAGGGCATGGGCGGGAAGGTCGTCCGCCGCTTCCGGATCTACGAGCGAACCTTTCGGTAGAGGAACTAGACTTTTCCGGCCATGCCCGTCACCCGCTCGCAGTCCCTTCGCCGATGGTGACCGGCCCGACGCCGCCGACCGGGAGCGACCGCTCCGACTCCGAGGAGGAGTACGAGGTCGTCGACGCGCTTCCGGTCGTGGCCGACGTTCGCGTGATCGAGCCGGCCCGCCCGCCGGCCGCGGTGGCGCTCGTCCAGGCGGCCGCCGTGGCGGCGACCGGCTTCGCCGCGGGAGTGGCGACGGCAGCCGTGCTCGGTCGCCGGCGCCAGCGCCGGCTTCGCCCGGCCGTCCGGCCGACCGGGTCGCTCGAGGTCGTCTCGAGCCGCTCCTACCTGGTGGACGTCCACGTCCTCGAGCGCCGCGGCTGACCGCGCCACACCCGTGGACGCCGCCGTCCCCGAGTCGGACGAGCATCGGGGCGGAGGCTGCGCCGTGAGGCTTGAGCTGCGGCCGCGGTCGCCCGTCCGCCTACCGGGCAGCGGGATGGACGGCGTGGCCCGCCGGCGGGGCGGCGTGCTCGAGCGGCTGCTCCACGTCGCCGGGGAGCCCGTCGTCGTCCGGGCGGCGCAGCCGGCCGTCGAGCGCGTCGTGCTCGTCGCCCGCGGGCCGAGCCGGGAGGCCTGCGCGGCGGCGCTCGAGCGGATGCGCTTCGCGCTCGGCATCGACGACGACCTTGCGCCGTTTCACCGGCGCTTCCGCTTCCACCCCCTGATCGGCCGCCTCGTGCGCGCCGCTCCGTGGCTGCGGCCTCAGCGACGACCGGAGCCGTTCGAGGCGCTGGCCTGGGCCGTCTGCGAGCAGCTGATCGAGTACACGCGGGCCGCGGCCATCCAGCGCCGCATCGTCCGGCGCCTCGGTCGCCGCTGTGCGGCTACGGGCCTCGCCGACGTGCCGGCGCCGGCGGTCCTGGCCGCCGCGGGGGAGAGGAGGGGCGAAGCCGTCGGCGCCCCGCGGGGGGACGCCACCCACACGGTCGCCATGGG
>JBPCNA010000135.1:0-11251 GCA_051001735.1 Solirubrobacteraceae bacterium | reverse complement strand
TGGCTCGCCCGCCCTGTGGCGCCGACCTCGCCGGGCATCCAGGCCTCCCGGTCGGCCACGCGGACCACCGAGCTTGTCGGCGGCGAGCTCGGCGGCCCGCTCGCCTATACGGTGGCGCTCAACGCCGGCCTGCGCCTCTACGCCGCCGGCCTCGTCGAGGACGCGCGCGACGGGCTCGAGCTGGCCGAGGCGGCCGTGTCCGACGGCGGCGCGGCGGCCACCCTGCGGGCGATGATCGCCGCCGGCGCCGGCTAGCAGCCGGCCGACGCCGGTGTCGAACACGACTGCCACCGTGGCGGGGCGGCTCGCCGGCGTCGGGTGCGCCGGCCGGTAGGCGTCATACGGCCAGCACCACGACGGCGCAGAGGATGCCGACGGCCGAGAACGCGGCGTAGTCGTTGACCGATCCGGTGTGGAGCGCGCGCAGGAGGCGGATCGGGGCGGGCTCGGCGATGCGCAGGTAGGCGGCGGCGAGGAGGAGGCCGGCGAGGGCTGTCCCCGCCACGCTCAGCAGCTCGGTCGGCTTGAAGTAGTCGAAGCTCACCGCCAGGTGGGGGAGGTGGGCGCTGCCGGTGAGGACGCCGGTCGCGTAGGGGGCGGCGTGGAGGAGGCTGGCCGCGGCGGGCGCCGCGGCGTGGACGAGGATCCAGTTGGGGAAGACGCCGGCGGCCAGGCAGGCCAGGGCGAGGGTCCAGAAGGCGACGACCTGGCCCGTCCGCGGCCGCGCGAGATCGTCGTAGGGCTCGGGCCGCCGGCGGTAGAAGGCCAGCCAGGCGGCGCGGGCGAGTGCGGCCACGGTGATCACCTGCGCCGCCACCATGGCCAGGTTCGCCGCGTACTGGCCGCTCCCGGTCAGCGCCTCGTGGATCAGACCGAGCGACGGGTAGCCGTTGAGGGGCGGGACGCCGGCGATGGCGACGACCCCGGCCGTGAAGGCGAGGGCGAGAACCGGGCGGTGGCGGGCGAGGCCGCCCATCTCCGACAGACGGGTCGCCCCGGTGGCGTGGACGATCGCCCCGGCGACGAGGAAGAGCAGCGACTTGTAGAGCGCGTGGTCGATCAGGTGGTAGCCCGCCCCGGCCACCCCGGCCGGAACCGCCGTGGCCAGGCCGACGGCGAGCACGCCCATTTGGGAGATCGTGTCGTAGGCCAGCAGGCGCTTGAGGTCGTCCTGGCCGAGGGCGAGGAGCGCCCCGGCCAGCGCCGAGATGACCCCGCCGGCCATCAGCAGCCCGAGCACCGGCCGCCCGCCGGTCGGGCCGTAGATCTGGAGGGTGATGCGGGCGATCGCGACGATGCCGAGGCTGACCATCAGACCCGAGAAGAGCGCCGAGACCGGGCCCGGCGCCGCCGTGTGGGCGTCGGGCAGCCAGCCGTGGAAGGGCACGAGGCCCGCCTTGGTGGCAAAGCCGCAGACGAGCAGGGCGAGCGCGACCATGTCGGCCGTGTGCGGATGCCCCGAGACCGCCGCGTGGAGCTGGCCGAAGTTCAGGGCACCGTGGTTGGCGTAGAGGAGGGTGGCCCCGACGAAGATGGCGAAGCTGGCCAGGGTGGTCAACGTCAGGACCTTGAACGCCGCCTCGAGGGCGATCGGCCGCTCGAGGAAGAAGCCGGTGAGCCCGTAGCTCGAGAGGGCGGCGACCTCGAACCAGACGAACAGGTTGAACAGGTCGGCAGTCAGCGCCGTCCCGATCAGGGCGGCGAGGAGCAGCTGGAAGAGGCAGGCGTAGCCGCCGAGCTCGCGCGCGCCGAGGCCGCCGAGCTCAGACAGCGTGGAGACGAGCAGCACCGCGCCGATCGTCGTCGCCGCCAGCGCGTAGGCCAGGCCGAAGGGATCGGCGGCGAAGGCGATCCCGAGCGCCTGCCCGCCGACCGGGACCCAGCCGCCCATGTAGTGGGCGACGATCTCGCCGCCGAAGACGCGCGGGGCGAACGCTCCGAGTACGGCGGTCGCCGCGACGAGGCAGAGCACGGCGACGACCAGGGGCGCCCGCCGGTCGATCCGCGCGACCAGCGGCGCGCAGATCGCCCCGACGATCGGGATGGCCACCGGCAGGGGGAGCAGCGATGCCAGGTCGGCGCTCCTCACCCGCGCAGCGCCCGCACCCGATCGGCGTCGAGCGTCCGGTAGTGCTGGGCGATGCGGACGGCCACGCTGAGGAAGACGCCGGTGACCGCGACGCCGATCACGATCGCCGTCAGGCAGAAGTTCTGGAGCACCGGGTCGGCCACGTTGCCCCGGGCCAGCTGGGACATCGACGTCGTCCCCGGCGGGCTCTCGAGCACCGGCGCCGTCGAACCGCGGCGGTAGGCGAGCGAGACGAGCAGGAGGTAGGTCGAGGCCTCCATCAGCGAGAGGCCCATGACGATCTTGATCAGGTTCCGCCGGGTGAGCACGATGTAGAGCCCGCCCGCGAAGACCGCGACCGCCACCAGGTAGTTGGCGAGGATCACGCCTCGTCCCCGTCCTCGTCCTCGTCGGGTGTCCAGTCGTGGCCCATCGAGAGCAGGGCGAAGATGGCCAGCGTCAGCCCGGTGGCCACCTCGAACAGCTCGCTGGCCGAGAACGCCTGGAGGATCCCGCCGCTGAGGATCGTGTCGGGCGTCCTGGCCAGCGGGAGGAAGTTGGCGCCGAAGGAGCCCTCGAGCGCGAGCCCGAGGCCGCCGATCCCGACGATGGCCAGCGCCCCGGCGAGCTCGACCGCCTCGAGCCGCGACGGACGCAGGAACCCGGCGACGCGCTCGTGGCCGAAGGCCGCGTAGACCAGGAGGACCACGCCGAGGATCACCGCGCCCCCGGGAAAGCCGCCGCCCGGCGAGTAGCCCGAGGCGAGGAGGTAGAGGCCGGCGACGCCGAGCACGGGGGCCGCCGTGCGGGCGGCGGTCCGCACCACCACCGACATCGCGTCGGCCTGCTCGGGCGCCGGCACTCCCAGCCCGATGTCGTCCGGCGTCGGCGGCGTGTCGTCGTCGTCGCCGTCCGCCTCCTCCTCGCGCTCGGCGCTCCGTGCCTCCTCCTCCCCCCGGTCGGCCGGTGCCGCCGGATCGACCTCCGACTGCTCGCGCGCCCCGGCCTGCTCCTCGCCGGCGCGGCCGCGGCGCGGCTCCCGCCCCCGCGTCAGCGTCGTGATCGAGACGACCGCCGCCAGCAGGAGGAAGGTCTCGCCGAACGTGTCGAACCCCCGGGTTCCGTAGACGATCTCGTTGACCGGCTCGGTGATGTGCCATTTGGGCAGGGCCACCTCCATCGCGTAGCGGGCCACTGCCGGTAGATGCGCCTCCTCGCGCGGGGTTCCGAGGAGCGCCACGCTCAGCGCGGCGGCCACGCCCACTGCCAGGACCAGCCCGAGCGTCGGTCGATGAAGAGGCTCGGAACCGTGCGCACCCGTCTGCTCCGCCGGGCTAGCCCTGCTCATCGGCTCGGTCGTCCTCCTCGCCCAGGTCGCCGTGGTCGGCGACGTCGGTGCGCGCCTTGCCGATCGCCACGAGGTAGAAGACGGGCAGGGCGATCGCCCCGACCACGACCTCCGAGTGGGCGACGTCGGGCGCACCGAGCACGACGAAGAGGAGCGAGAGGACGGTCCCGAGGGCTGAGAGGGCCATCACCGCGGCGTTGAGGTTCGACAGGCGGACGACGAGTACCGCCGCCGCCACGATCGCCGCCAGGCAGGCGTAGTCGAGCGCCCAGAACGTGGTCATCGCTCGCGGGGCTCGTCGACGACCGCGCCGGGCCACATCGGGACGCCGGCCTTGTAGGCCGCCCGGGCCAGGGCGTGGGAGGCCGCCGGGTTGACGATCAGCAGGAGGATCGCCACCAGGAGCGCCCGGCTGCCCCAGACGCTGAACGGCCCCTGGGCGACGACGAGGGCGAGCAGGGCCGGGAGCGCGCCCATGGTGATCGTCTTCGACGAGCACTGGATGCGGCAGTAGACGTCCGGCATACGGAGGATGCCGACCGCCCCGCTCAGGCTGAAGGCGACGCCGATCGTGCCGAGGAGGACGACGGCCGCCTCCCTCACAGGAGCCCCCGCTCCAGGTAGCGCGACCAGACGATCGTGCCCAGGTAGCTGAACGACGCCAGCCAGAGGGCGATGTCCAGGTAGATCGTCCGGTCGGCGTAGGCGGAGTAGAAGAGCAGCGACAGGGCCGCCTGGGTCGAGATCGTGTTGAGCGCGACGATCCGGTCGCAGATCGACGGGCCCTTGGCGAGGCGGACGAGCAGGGGTAGGGCGACGAGGAGCTCGGCCAGGGCCACGGCGATGAAGACACCGCGCATCAGTCGCGGCCGGCGATCGGCCCGAGCAGGTCCTCGATCGGACCGTTGATCGCCGCCCGCCGTTCGTTCGGTCCGCCGTCGGGCACGTCGATCGCGTGGTACTGGAGAAGCCCGGCGCCGCGGTCGATGTCGACGAGTTGGTTGTCGACGATCAGCGAGGTGATCAGCCCCACGGCGGCGAGCCCGCCGTCGGTGGTCATGGCCGTAGGGACGATCACCATGCCGCTCCGGACCGGCCGGCTCGGCGTCCAGATCCGGCGGGTGAGCCGGAGGTTGGCGACGATCATCCGGCCGAGGATGCTCACCCCCAGGCGCAGGAGGGCGGCGAGGCGGCGGGGATCGGCGAGGAGCCACGGTCGAGCCGCCGGCCCGAGGGGGGCGACGGCGACCGCCACCACCAGCGCGACGGCCGCCCCGACCGCGAGCTGCTCGAGGGTGAACATCCAGGTGAGCACGAGCCACACCGCGAACGACCAGGTGCCGAGCGCGAGCAGGCGGGTGACCATGGCACGCAGGCTTCCCGACGGACGCAAGCGTCAAACCGCACGAACCGCTAGCATCAGCGTTGGTTCGCCGAGCCCGCAGGGCTCCCGGATCAGACGATTGCGGTGGGACGACGCGCCGGAGCAGCGGCGCCGCGCGGGACGGACCCTCGCTGGCCGGTATTCCCGTCTGACCGGAGTCCTTCAGTTGCCACCCGCGCACCCTCTCGCCGCCCCGTCGCTCTGATGCGCCCGTTCCGGCCGAAGCTGCACGGCTGCTCCTCCTGCGGTCGCCGCTCCCGCGACCGCTCCGGCGCGGGCGCCGTGTGCGAGTTCTGCGGCGGTGCGCTGCGCCCCGTCTGGGGGCTCGGCCAGTTGGCCGGCGGCCGCGAAGACCGGCCCCCCTCCTCGGCGGAGCCGCCGACCCAAGCTCGAGTCCGCGACCTGGTCCCGCGCGGACCCGACACGCCCGGCGCGAGGGACGTCCGGGCGGCTCCCCCCGGCCGGCTGGGGGCGCCGGCCGGGGTGGATTCACCCGACGCCGCAAAAAAAACCTTCACGCGAGGACGGTCTTAGGGTAGCCTAAGAGCATGGCTCAGATCGACTGGTCAGCCTGGCCGGTGCTCGAAGTTCACGTCCGGGCTCCGCAACCCACGTGCTACGCCCGCGTCGTCATGGACGCGCTCCGCGCCGGGCTCCATCGGGGCGGCCCCTTCGCCGTCGTCGTGATCGGCGAACCGACCGCGCCACCCCGGCCGATGCCGGTGCTCGGACCGATCGACACCCGCTGGCTGCGCCACTGCCGCGGCCCGCTCGCCCGCAACTGCCGGGGGATCGCCTACGTGACCGACCGTCCGCCGGTCGTCCTGGCCGGCTGCGCCACGACGTCCTTCATCAGCCTCGAGGCCGCGCGCTCCTGGGCGCACGGTCGACTCGAGGTTGCCGCGCCGCCGGTCCCGGTCGGCGTCTGAGATCTTGAGCCGCGCCGGGGTCCGATGGGTTTGGCCGCGCCGGCCCGGGCTCCGCTTCAGATGACCGAGCCGGAGCCGGAGCCGGGGAACGAGCGCGACGAGACGCGAGAGGCCTTCGCCGAGGCGCTCGCCGACTGGGGGCTGACGCCGACCCAGGTGTCAGAGACCCTCGAGGCCACCGACTTCAGCCTCGGCCTCGTCGAGCTCCGGCCGGCGGGCGGCGGCCAGAGCCAGGGCATCGCGGTGGTCGTCGACGACCGGCGCGACGCCGAGCTGCGCGAGCTCTTCGCCTGGCGGGCGGAGACCGAGGACGCCGCCGGCTGGGAGATCGACGGGGCGCCGCTGGTGCGCGTCGTCCTCGGCCCCGACGAGCAGGCCCTCGTCCGCTTCGCCCTGAGGCTCCGCCGGCCGGTGGAGCTCGAGCGGCGCTTCCTCTTCGCCGTCCACGCCGTCGCCCGCCAGCTCGCCCAGCTCCAGGTCGCCGGCACCGATCTCTGGCTCGTCCCCTCGACCCTGATCGAGAAGGAGATCGCCCGGGACGGCCCGGCCGACACCTACGATCTCGTGCGCCACTGCCTCCACGTCGGCCGCTTCGACCGGCCGGTCCCGAGCATCGACGAAGCCCTCGCCCACGTCGGCTCGCCCCGCGAGTCCCAGACGGCGCCCCCGATGAACCGGGCCGAGCGGCGCGCCGCCGCGCGGAAGAAGGTGTAGCGGGCTCAGGCGAGTTCCTTGAAGCGGCCGGCGCGGTGCCCGCGGCGCGCGCCGAGTCGGGCCAGGACGGGGAGGATCAGGCGCTGGAGCGGCGGCGGCGGCATCGGCGGGAAGAGGAGCACGACCATCGCGCGGTGGTGGTGGGCCATCACCGCTCCCTGGAGCGCCGCGTCGAGGCTCCTGGGGATTCCCCTCGCGGTGAGCGCGCGAGCGCGTCCGAGCCCGGCAGCATCCTCGAGGAAGGCCTGCAGCGATTGGGGCGGCGTGGCGTGGCAGACGATGTGCGCGACCTCGTCGCCGCGGTTGCGGAACGCGTGGCGGACGCCGACGGGTACGACCACCGTGTCGCCCGGCTCCGCGCTCCGCCAGCGCCGCCCCGCGAGGAACTCCGGACGGCCGGAGAGCACCTCGAAGCGTTCCTCCATCGACGGGTGGATGTGGGGGGTGACGCCGCCGCCCGGATCGACGCGCATCTCGACGCGGAGCGCCCCGCCGCTCCGCTGGAAGCGGTAGTGCTGCCTGAGGGTCGGATCCTCGACCCAGTCCCCTCCCTCCGGTCGTAAACTAGTCATAGTTAGGTAAGTTACCTAGGGAGCGTTAGGTTGTCAACGGAGAAGGCGCGGGAGCCGCGGCGCCGCTTGCCGGCCGCGGCGCGCCGGGAGTTGATCGAGCAGGCGGCGATGGCGGTCTTCGCCGAGCGGGGCTACCACGGCGCCTCGGTCGACGAGATCGCCCGCCGGTCGGGCGTGAGCCCGCCGGTCCTCTACGACCACTTCGCCTCCAAGCTTGCCCTCCACCGCCGCCTGCTCGAGCGCAGCCGCGACGAGCTGCTGGCCATGTGGCGCGACCAGCTCGGCGGCGACGACCCGGCCGGCGTGCGGATCCAGCGGGCGCTCGACGCGTGGGCGGGCTACGTCGAGACCCATCCCTACGTACCACGGATGTTCTTCCAGGAGACCACGGGTGACCCCGAGGCGATGGCGATCCACCGCGAGGTCGCCGGCCAGGCCCGGGCGGCGCTCGGCGCTATCCTCGGCCGCGAGGCCGGGGCCGAGCGGATCGGCGGCGCGGGCGACGCCGAGGCGCTCGAGATGGCGGCCGAGGTATTGCGGGCCGGGCTGACGGGACTGGCGATCTGGTGGATCGATCATCCCGCGGTGCCTCGGGAGCGGATCGTCGCCACCGCGGTCAACGCCCTGTGGATCGGGTTCGAGCGGGTGCGGGCCGGCGAGACCTGGCCGGGGTGAGCCGGATCCGGGGCGGGCACGTAGAAACCTGAGTGCATGGCGTGATTCGATTCGGCCTGCCGGGGCTCCCCCGCCAGGTGATCTCCACGCTCCGGATCCTCCCGGATCTCGCGGCGGCGCTTCCCGAGTTCTGCTCCGAGGTGCTCGGTCTGCTCGGCTCGGTCGACCGGCGGCTGGCCCGGCTCGAGGACACCCTGGGCCCGGTCGGTGCGCGTCTCGAGCGCCTCGATGCGGCGATCGGCCGGCTCGAGCGGGAAATCGCCACGGTGGCCGAGTCGGTCGCCCCGCTCGACGCCGACCTCAAGCAGGCGGGCGCCGACACCGGGCAGATGCGCGAGGACGTGGCCGCGGTCCGGCTCGTGGTCGGCGCGATCGCCGACGACGGCCTCAGCCATCTCGTCACCGGGGTCGACGAGTTGGCCAACCGCGTCGAGCGGATGCACACGACGCTCGACGGCCTCAAGGGGAGCGTCGAGAGCGTCACCGCGAGCCTCCCCGGCAGCGGCACCGGCCTGGTGGCCCGGGCGCGCGAGGCGATCACCGCGATCGGCGACCACGCCTCGTGAGGGCCGTGATCGAGCGCTTCGAGCGGATCGAGAACCGCCTCCACCACGTCCTCGTCCAGCACAGCATCACCGTCCTGCGGATCGCCGTCGGCGCCGTCTTCCTCGGCTTCGGCATCCTCAAGTTCCTCCCGCACATCAGCCCGGCGGAGAACCTGACCGAGAAGGCGACGAGCCTCCTCACGCTCGGCCTCGTCCCCGGGTCGGAGGCGATCGTGTTCGTGGCCGCGCTCGAATGCTTTATCGGCATCTGCCTGCTGCTCAACCGCTGGATGCGCCTGGCGGTGTGGCTGCTCGTCGCCGAGTTCGTCGGCGTGCTGTCGCCGCTGGTGCTGCTCCCGAGCCGGCTGTTCAGCGGGCCGCACCACGCCCCGACGCTCGAGGGGCAGTACGTGCTCAAGGACATCGTGCTCGTGGCGGCCGGCATGGTCATCGCCGCCGCGTCGTTCCGCGGCGGACGGCTCACCCGCGAGGACCCGCCGCCGTCCGTCGCGGCGGACAGTCGGCCGCTACAGACCGTCCGGTAGCGCCACGCCCTGACCCGATCGAGCTCGCGGGCGTCGTCCTCGTGATCGACGGCGTCGCCGCCCACCGGCCGTCAGGGGTTCTCAAGGAGGTGTGTGAGGCTGGCCGCTCGATCCGGCTGAGGAGGAGAACGCGCGATGAACGGTCTGACACGGTGGGTCCTGGCCCACAAGCGCCTGGTCGTCGCCTTCTGGGTGCTGGCGACCGTGGCCGGCATGGCCGCCTCGGCCGACATCGGCAACCGCCTCGACAAGAAGTTCTCGGTTCCGGGTCGTGAGGGCTCGCAGACCAACCAGGCGATCCTCCACCTCTACGGCACCGGCGGCAACGCCGATCCGATCGTCGCAGTGACGACCCTCCCGGCCGGCCGGACGGTCGACACACCGGGCGTCCGCGGCGAACTCGGAGCCGCCTTCGGCCGCGTTGCCGCCGCCGTGCCGGGAGGCCGGGCCGCCTCGTGGCCGACCACGGGCTACCGGGGCTTCGTCTCGGCCGACGGGCGGACGACCTTCGCGCTGATCGAACCGCCGGCCGGCACGGCCGGCCCCGACGTCGACCCGGCGACGATCGACGCCGCCCGGGCGGCGGCGGCGGCGAGCACGGTGGCGGGCGCGCCGGTCCACCTGACGGGGACGCAGGTCCTCTCGAGCGGGAAGGGCGCCAAGGGCGGCGGCCCGGGCGTGCTCGTCGAGGCGGTCCTCGGCGGCGTCGGGGCGCTCGCGGTGCTCGCCTTCGTCTTCGCGTCGTTCATCGCGCTGGTGCCGCTGATCATGGCGATCGTCTCGATCCTCACGACCTTCCTCGTCATCTACGGCCTGACCGAGATCACCACCGTCTCCTTCATCGTCCAGTTCCTCGTCGCGTTGATCGGCCTCGGCGTGGCGATCGACTACGCGCTGCTGATCGTCGTGCGCTGGCGCGAGGAGCGCCAGAAGGGGGCGGACAACGAGACGGCGGTGGTCACGGCGATGGAGCACGCGGGCCGGGCGGTCCTGTTCAGCGGGAGCACGGTGGCCATCGGCCTGCTCGCCCTCGTCGTCCTGCCCGTCCCCTTCCTGCGGAGCGTCGGCTACGGCGGCATGCTCATCCCGCTCGTGTCGGTGCTCGTCGCGGTGACCCTGCTCCCGGTCATCCTGGCCACGATCGGCCCCCGCCTCGACTGGCCGCGGATCCGCCGCGACGACCAGGCGTCTCGCTTCTGGACCGGCTGGGCCGAGCTCGTCGTCCGCCGCCGGGGCGCCGCCGCCGGCGTCGCGCTGGTGATCCTGGTCGCCCTCCTGATCCCGGCGACCCACCTCTACCCAGGTGACCCGAAGGCGGACTCGCTGTCGACCGGCGGGGATGCCCGGACCGGTCTCGTGGCGCTCGAGCGCTCGGGGCTCGGATCGGGGGTGCTCACTCCGTTCGAGGTGCTCGTGGGTGGAGGCTCATCATCCGGAGCGGTTGCGGGTGCCTCGGCCGCCGTCACGGGCGTGCGCGCGGCCGTGGCTCCGGCCGGGCCGGCGTGGCACCGGGCGGGGACGTCGGTGGTGACCGTCGTCCCGACCGAGGACGGCAACAGCCAGGCCGGACGCGACACCCTCGGCCGGCTGCGGGCGGCCATCCACCCGCTCCCGGGTGCGCCGCGGGTCGGCGGCCCGGCGGCGGGCGGCCTCGACTTCGTAGACGCGGTCTACGGGAGCTTCCCGCTGATGATCGGGCTGATCGTGATCGTCACCTTCATCCTGCTGGCGCGGGCCTTCCGATCGATCGTCCTGCCGCTGAAGGCGGTCATCCTCAACGTGATGTCGGTCGGGGCGGCCTACGGGTTGATCACACTGGTCTGGCAGGACGGCTACGGCTCGAATCTGCTGTTCGGGATCGAGGCCACCGGGGCGATAACCGCCTTCGTGCCGCTGATGGTGTTCGCCTTTTTGTTCGGCCTGTCGATGGACTACGAGGTGTTCATCCTCGCCCGGATGCGGGATGAGTACGACCGCACCGGCTCGACGCGCACGGCGGTCGTCGAGGGCCTCGGGCGCACCGGCCGCCTCGTCACGTGCGCCGCGCTGATCCTGTTCCTGGCGTTCATCGCGCTCGCATCGGCGCCCGGCAACGACATCAAGGTGCTCGCCACCGCGCTGGGCGTGGGCATCCTCATCGACGCGACGATCGTGCGGGCGCTGCTCGTGCCCTCGCTGGTCGCGCTGCTGGGCGAGTGGAACTGGTGGCTGCCGGCGTGGCTGGCCCGTCCGCTGCGGGTGGAGCCGTCGCCGCGCCGGCCGGAGCCGGTCGACGTGCCCGGCCAGCGCACCGCCGAGCAGCGCCTGCCCGTCGCCTGAGCCGGGGACCGCTCAGCGCCGGGTGGCCCAGCGACCAACGAGCAGCCAGCCGGCGGCGGCACCGACGACGTCCGCCAGCACGTCGTACGGGTCGCCGCTGCGCTGGCTGAGCAGTGCGGCCTGCACGACCTCGCTCAGGACGGCGTAGCCGA
>JBPCNA010000134.1:0-5935 GCA_051001735.1 Solirubrobacteraceae bacterium | reverse complement strand
ACGTCATCCCAATCCTCGAGCGCGAGTTCGACGACTTCGACACAGAGTCGACGAAATTCCTCCGCGGCGAGACCGACGAGGTCCAGTTCATCGGCTTCCGCCTCAAGCAGGGCGTCTACGGCCAGCGCCAGGCCGAGCGCCAGATGATCCGCGTGAAGCTCCCCTTCGGCGGGATCAACCCCGAGCAGATGGACTGCTTCGCCGACGTCGTCGAGCGGTGGGTGCCGCTCCGCAAGGGCCACATCACCACGCGCCAGAACTTCCAGCTCCACCACGTCCCGCTGCCCGACGCGGCGGCGCTGATCCGCGAGATCAGCGCCACCGGCCTGTCCTCGCGCGAGGGCTGCGGCAACACGATGCGCAACGTGACCGGTGACCCGTGGGCCGGCGTCAGCGAAGGCGAGCTGTTCGATCCGACCCCCTACGCCGGGGCTTACGTGCGCTACTTCGTGCGCAACGAGGTCTGCCAGCTGATGCCGCGGAAGTTCAAGACGGCGTTCAGCGCGACCGACGACGACGTGGCCATCGTCGGCATCCACGACGGCGGCTTCATCCCGCGCCTCCGCGACGGCAAGCGCGGCTTTGAGATCCGCATCGGCGGCGGCACGTCGATCATGCCCCGGATCGCCCCGGTCCTCTACGACTTCGTCGAGGCCGACAACGGCGACTACCTCAGGGTCACCGAGGCCGTGCTGCGGATCTTCGACCGCCAGGACTGGCTGCGCAAGAACCGCGCCCGCGCGCGGATCAAGGTGCTCGTCGACAAGCTCGGGATGGACGCCTTCCGCGACCTCGTCGAGGAGGAGCTCCGCGGCGACTGGGTCGCCGAGCGCGACTACGACATCGATCCGCTCCTCTTCGTACACGACGAGGAGCCCGGCCCGGCTCCGCGTCGTCATCGAAGGTGGACCGAAGGCGCGGGGTCGCCGAACGGCGACGCCGGTGAGTTCGACCGCTTCGCCGGCTCGAACGTCCGCCGTCAGCGCCAGGCGGGTTTCGTCACCGTCGAGATCAAGGTCACCCGCGGTGACCTCTCGCCCGAGCAGTTCCGCGGCCTCGCCCGGATCATGCGCGAGCACTCCGGCGGCTACGCCCGGACGACCGTCCAGCAGAACCTCGTCCTCCGCTGGGTGTACGAGGAGTCGGTCTACGACGTCTGGCGGGCGCTCTGCGACCTCGACCTCGGCGGCGCCGGCCCCCGCGAGATCACCGATGTGGTCAGCTGCCCGGGCACCGACAGCTGCAAGCTCGGCATCACCAGCTCGATGGGCCTCAACCAGGCGATCCAGGAGCGGATCGAGGCGATGGGCATCGACGACGAGGCGACCCGGCGGATCCACATCAAGATGAGCGGCTGCCCGAACGGCTGCAGCCAGCATCACATCGCCAACATCGGCTTCTACGGGGCGTCGATCAAGGTCGGCGAGCACACGATCCCGGCCTACATCCCCCATCTGGCCGGCAACTACGTCGGCGGCGAGGTCGTCCTCGGCACGCGCCTGAAGGCGCGCCTCCCGGCCAAGCGGGTGCCCGAGGCGGTCGAGCGCTGGATCGGCTACTACCAGGCCGGCCGCGAGACCGGCGAGGAGTTCAACGCGTTCGTCGCGCGGGTCGGCGTGCCGTCGTTCGAGGCGCTCGTGAAGGATCTGACCCTGCCCGTCGAATTCAGCCTGGAGACGATGAACCACTTCATGGACTGGAACCGGTCCGAGCCCTACCAGGTGATCCGCGGCGAGGGCGAGTGCGCCGTATGAGCACGCGGCCGGCGGCGGCGCCCGACCTCGAGCGCCGGACGGCCGAGGAGGTGCTCGCCTACGCGGTCGAGCGCTTCCACCCCAGCCTGGTCATGGCCTGCTCCTTCCAGAAGGAGGAGTCGGTGATGGTCGACATGCTGATGCGGATCGAGCCGAACGCCCGCGTCTTCACGCTCGACACCCACGTCCTCTTCGAGGAGACGCGCGCCGCGTGGCGCGCCTTCGAGGCGCGCTGGGGGGTCAGCGTCGAAATCCATGACGTCCTCGAACCGACCAGCGCGGACTGGACGCGGGAGCACTGCTGCTCGGGGTCCGACGGCGGGACGAACGCCAAGGCCGAGAGCCTGCGCCGGGCGCTCGACGGCGCCGGGGCCTGGATCATCGGGATGCGGCGGGAGCAGTCGCCGACCCGGAGCGACGCGAGCAAGCTCGAGTGGGACGAGCGCAACGGCCTGTGGAAGGTCAACCCGCTGGCCGACTGGACCGAGCGGCGGCTGTGGACATACATCCACGAGCACGAGCTCCCCTACAACGCCCTCCACGACCAGGGCTACGAGTCGATCGGCTGTGCGCCCTGCACCCTCCCGGGCAGCGGCCGGGAAGGCCGCTGGCCCGGCAGTGTGAAGACCGAGTGCGGCCTCCATCGGGAGGCCTGAGCGATGGACCCCCTGATCGTCCTCTTCGGCCTCGGCGTCGGCATGCTCGTCGGCACCACCGGGATGGGCGGCGGGTCGCTGATGACGCCGCTCCTGATCCTCGTCTTCGGCGTCAAGCCGGTCCTCGCCATCGGCACCGACCTGGTCTACGGAGCGGTCACCAAGACCGTCGGCGGCTGGCGCCACTTCCGCATGGGCACCGTCCACATGGGGACCTCGCTCTGGCTGGCGGTCGGAAGCGTGCCCGGGGCGATCGGCGGCGTGCTCGCCCTCAACACGCTGAGGGGGACCTACGGTGGCCAGAGCTTCGACGACCTCGTCCTGGTGCTCGTGGCCGGCGCCCTCCTGGTGACCTCGGTAGCCGTGCTCGGCCGGGCTCTGCTGGTCAGGCGGGTGTCCGAGCTCGAGCGCGAGGATCCCGAGCTGACCCGTCGCGACCACGTCGTCGCGGTGATCACCGGCCTCGTGATCGGCTTCGTGCTGAGCGTGACCTCGGCGGGCAGCGGCTCGCTGATCGCCGTGGTCCTGATCGTCTGGTACCGGCTGACGCCGCGGCGCGTGGTCGGGACCGATGTCTTCCACGCGGCCATCCTCCTCTGGGTCGCCGGCCTCGCCCACCTCTTCGACGGCAACGTCGACCTCGGCCTCGCCGCCAACATCCTGATCGGCTCCGTGCCCGGTGTCTGGCTGGGCGCGCGCTTCTCCGAGCGGCTGCCCGCCGACGGGCTGCGGCCGGCGCTCGGTCTCGTCCTCCTCGCCTCGGGGCTCGCGCTGCTCTCGAAGTCCGGGGTGTCGATCTCGCCGGTGGCCATCGTGAGCGTGCCGGCGGCGGTCGGCCTCGTCGCCTACGTCATCCACCGGACCCGCGCCGCGGGCCTGGTTCCCGGGCCGAAGCCCGCCGAGCAGTCGCTGTGAGTCCGCCGGCGGCGTCGCTGCGCCTGACCCACCTGCGGGCGCTCGAGTCGGAGGCGATCCATGTCATGCGGGAGGTGGCCGCCGAGTTCGAGCGGCCGGTGCTCCTGTTCAGCGGCGGCAAGGACTCGATCGTCCTCCTGAGGCTGGCCGAGAAGGCCTTCCGGCCGGCGCCGTTCCCGTTCCCGCTGCTGCACATCGACACGGGCCACAACTTCCCGGAGGCGATCGAGTTCCGCGACCGCCGGGTCGTCGAGCTCGGCGAGCGCCTGATCGTCGCCTTTGTGCAGGAGTCGATCGACCAGGGCCGGGTGGCCGAGGAGCTCGGTCCACGGGCGTCGCGCAACCGGCTGCAGACGACGACGCTGCTCGACGCGATCGCCGAGCACCGGTTCGACGCCGCCTTCGGCGGCGCCCGCCGCGACGAGGAGCGCTCGCGGGCCAAGGAGCGGATTCTCTCCTTCCGCGACGACTTCGGCCAGTGGGATCCCAAGAACCAGCGGCCGGAGCTGTGGAACCTCTACAACGGCCGCCTGCGCAGGGGCGAGCACGCCCGCGTCTTCCCGATCTCCAACTGGACGGAGCTCGACGTTTGGGAGTACATCGAGCAGGAGCGCCTCGACCTCCCGTCGCTCTACTTCGCCCACGAGCGCGACGTCTTCGAGCGCGACGGCATGCTCTACGCCCACCGCGAGACACAGGAGCTCGCCCCGGGCGAGGAGATCTTCCGCGAGACGGTGCGCTTCCGGACGGTCGGCGACATGAGCTGCACCGGCGGGGTTCGCTCAGAGGCGGCGACGATCGCGGCGGTGATCGGCGAAATCGCGGCGACGACGGTGACCGAGCGGGGCGAGACCCGTGCCGACGACCGCGTCAGCGAGGCGGCGATGGAGGATCGCAAGCGGGTGGGCTACTTCTGATGAGCCTCGACCTGCTGCGCTTCACCACCGCCGGATCGGTCGACGACGGCAAGAGCACCCTGATCGGCCGGATGCTCTACGACGCCAAGCAGGTCTTCGCCGACCAGCTGGCCCACATCTCCGACGCCTCCCTGCGCCGGGGCGGCGAGGGCGTGCTCGATCTCGCCCTGCTGACCGACGGCCTCCGGGCCGAGCGCGAGCAGGGCATCACGATCGACGTCGCCTACCGCTACTTCGCCACGCCGCGCCGGCGCTTCATCATCGCCGACTGCCCGGGCCACCAGCAGTACACGCGCAACATGGTCACCGGAGCCTCGACGGCCGACCTGGCCGTGGTCCTGCTCGACGCGCGCAAGGGCACGGTCGAGCAGTCCAAGCGCCACGCCTTCATCAGCGCCCTGCTGCGCATCCCCCACCTGGTGGTGGCGGTCAACAAGATGGACCTGGTCGGCTACTCGGAGGAGCGCTTCGACGAGCTGGTCGCGCAGTTCGCCGAGTTCGCGGTCAAGCTCGGGCACCCCGACGTGACCTACATCCCGATCTCGGCGCTCCGCGGCGACAACGTCGTCGAGCGCTCGGAGCTCCTCGGTTGGCACGCGGGGCCGACCCTGCTGAGCTATCTCGAGGAGGTCGAGGTCTCCTACGACCACCCCGACGAGGTGCCGGCGCGGTTCCCGGTCCAGTGGGTCGTCAGACCGGCGGTGGGCGACTACCGCGGCTACGCCGGCCAGCTGGCGAGCGGGGCGCTGCGGGCCGGCGACGAGGTCGTCGTCCTCCCCGGTGGCCGCCGCACCCGGATCGCGGGGATCGACACCTTCGACGGCGAGCTCGAGGAGGCGGTGGCGCCGCTCTCGGTCACCCTGCGCCTCGAGGACGAGCTCGACGTCTCCCGGGGCGAGCTGATCTGCCATCCCGACTCGGCGCCGGCGGTCTCCCGGGAACTCGAGGCCGACCTCTGCTGGATGGGCGAGACGCCGCTGCGCCCGGGCGCCCGCTACGCGATCAAGCACACCAGCCGTAACGTCGGCGCGATCGTCGAGACGCTCCACGACCGCGTCGACGTCCACACGCTCGAGCGCGAGGGCCAACCCGGCGAGCTCGGGCTCAACGACATCGGCCTCGTCTCGCTGCGCACGAGCGCCCCGCTCAGCTTCGACGCCTACCAGGCCAACCGGCGGACCGGGAGCTTCATCCTGATCGACGAGCAGACCAACGCCACCGTCGCCGCCGGGATGGTCCGCGCGGCAACCGCCGGCTGAGGGGGTCCGCGGCGGGTACGCCGCCGCCTCGTCCGAACGTCCATTTTTCGGAGCCGGCCGCACGATCACTCGGCCGGGCGGCCGATGGAGGGACGTATGACCCCGTCACCCGCCCCGCGGATCCGGCGAGCCGTCGTGCTCGCCGCCGCCCTCCTCCTCGTGCTCGCGTCCTCTGCGTCGGCGTCGACGCCGACGTTTTATGCGAACGCGTCGCCGTCGACGAATGTGGGGTTGCAGGTCTGGGATCACACGAATCTGGGCGGGACCTCGCCGACGGGGACCCTGTCGTTCAAGCTGTACGCGCCGAGCGACCCCGGGTGCACGGGGGCGCCGGTGTTCACCGCGACGACGGTCGTGTCGGGCACGGGGTCCGACGACTCGCCGAGGTTCGTGACGTCGTCGGCGGGCACCTATCAGTGGACGGTCGCCTACAG
>JBPCNA010000133.1:0-10320 GCA_051001735.1 Solirubrobacteraceae bacterium | reverse complement strand
GCGACGAAGTAACGGCCGCACGGTCTCGGTACTCGGGGGCAGCCCGCGCAGGGCTGCCCCCGGAGTTGCCGAACTAGAGATCGTGGAAGCAGCTTCGGTTCCGACACGTCCCGCGCAATCGCGCGGCGCCGTGCTGCGCGACCTCGCCTCCAAGTACGGGCTGATCGCCGTGCTGCTGGCGATGCCGTTGTACGTCGGAGTCCACGACCTGGCCACGACGCACAGCCTCGCGCGGCTCGGTAACAACCTCGTGGCGGGGCTCTCCAACGGCGCGATCTGGGCGCTCGTCGCAGTCGGCTACACCCTCGTCTACGGGATCATCGAGCTGATCAACTTCGCCCACGGCGACGTGTTCATGATCGGCTCGTTCGTCTCCTTCTCCCTCTGGAGCTCGATCGGCGTCACGCTCGCGACCGGCACCCTCGGGGTCGTCGGAGGCCTGCTCGTGACACTCGTGGTCGCGATGATCGCCTGCGGTGCGCTGAACGTGATGATCGAGCGCGTCGCCTATCGGCCCTTGCGCAATGCGCCCAAGCTGGCGCCGCTGATCACGGCCGTCGGTTTCTCCTTCATCCTCGAGAACGTCGGCCTGCTGTGGTTCGGCGGCTCGCAGCACAGCGTCGACGACCTGATCCACTCGCAGCAGCGCCTGTTCACCGTTGCAGGGGTGAACGTCAATCACGGCGATGCGCTCGCGATCGTCGTCACGGTGCCCCTCGTGATTGCGCTGGTCGCGTTCGTCAACCGCACCCGGATGGGGCGCGCGATGCGCGCGACGGCGCAGGACCCCGAGGCGGCGCGGCTGATGGGGATCAACGTCGACACCACGATCTCCTTCACGTTCCTCGTCGGCGGGCTCCTTGCCGGAGCTGCCGGCCTGATCTATGCGCTCTACCAGACGACGATCTGGTACTTCCAAGGCTTCCAGGCGGGCCTGATCGCCTTCACCGCGGCGGTGATGGGCGGGATCGGGAACCTCAAGGGAGCGGTGCTCGGCGGTGTGATCATCGGCTGCATCCAGCAGATCTCAGACAACCGCATCGGCGGCGAGTGGACCGCGGCGGTGGTCTTCGCGTATCTGGTGCTGACCATGGTCTTCCGGCCTCAGGGCCTGGTCGGTGAAGATACGCGGGAGGCGGGCTGATGGCGGCCGCCGACGCGCTGCGCAGGTTCGGCGTGACCGTGCGCGAGAACCGCCGCCTGAACGCGGCGCTGGTGGTTGCCGTGATCGCCTTCGCGATCGTGCTCCCGCAGCTGTACCCGCCAGGCAGCGGGTTCACGGACGACGCCGTCACGGCACTCGCCTACGTCGTGATGGCGCTCGGACTGAACATCGTGGTCGGGTACGCCGGCCTGCTCGACCTCGGCTACGTGGCCTTCTTCGCGATCGGCGCCTACTGCGTCGGCTGGTTCGGCTCGGACTTCTTCTACAACGCCCACGTCCACGTTCTCGTGTCCGCGCAGGCTCGGGCGCTCACCGGGGTGCACCTGAACTTCGTCCTCGTCATCGTCGCGGCGATCCTCCTGACCGCCCTGGCCGGGGCGATCATCGGACTGCCGACCCTGCGCCTGCGCGGCGACTACATCGCGATCGTCACCCTCGCCTTCGGCCAGATCATCGGCGTCTTCGCCGTCAACGGCGACACCATCCATGTGTTCGGGGGCACGCTCACCGCCGGGCTCCAGGGCATCACCCCGGTCGACCCCGTGTACTTCCCGGGCATCGGCAGCTTCGACCAGCTCCACCTGCGGCCGTGGTACTGGACGATCTTCGTGATCGTCCTCCTCGTGCTCTTCGTCAACCTGCGCCTACGCGACTCGCGACTCGGGCGAGCGTGGATCGCCCTGCGCGAGGACGAGGTGGCGGCGGTGTCGATGGGCATCCCGCTGGTGCGGACGAAGCTCCTGGCCTATGCGGCGGGAGCCGCCTTCGGCGGGGTGGCCGGCGTCTTCCTCGGCGCCTACCTCAACCAGATCAACGCCGACCAGTTCCAGTTCTCCTTCTCGATCTTCGTCCTCGCCATGATCATCGTCGGCGGCCTGGGGTCGGTGTGGGGGGCGCTGCTCGGGGCGCTGCTCTTGTCCTACATCAACTACTACCTGATCCCCGACGTCCTCAACGGCCTGCCGAGCGCGCTGGGCCTGAGCTTCAACCTCACCGACCTGTCGTTCGGCATCTTCGGGTTCCTGCTCGTGTTCGTGATGGTCCTGCGCCCCCAGGGTCTCTTTCCGGAGCGGCGGCGGGCACTCGAGTTGACCGAGGCGGCAGTGACGGCTGAGGGCTCGGCCGGCCCGGAGGCTCCGGCGTGAGCGACCCGACCCCGATCGCGGCACCGCCGTCCGGGCGTCTCACCGGCGATCGGCTCCTGGTGGCGCGCGAGGTGACCAAGGAGTTCGGCGGCCTCGTCGCGGTCAACCGCGTCTCGCTGACCATCCCGCGCAAGTCGATCGTCTCGCTGATCGGCCCCAACGGCGCCGGCAAGACGACGTTCTTCAACATCCTCACCGGCCTCTACAAGCCGACGTCGGGACGCATCGCGCTCGAGGGCCGCGACGTCACCCGGGCGCGGCCGGATGTGATCAACCGCCTCGGCCTGGCCCGCACGTTCCAGAACATCCGCCTGTTCGGCGCGATGTCGGCGCTCGAGAACGTGGTCGTGGGGCGTCACTCGCGGATGCACGCGGGCCTCTTCGGCTCGATCGCCCGCACCCCGGGCGTGCGCCGGGAGGAGCAGGAGGTGCGCGAGCGCGCGCGCGAGCTCCTGGCCTACGTCGGGGTGCCCGAGAGCCGCACCAACGAGCTGGCGATCAACCTCGCCTACGGCGACCAGCGCCGCGTCGAGATCGCGCGGGCGCTGGCCTCGGACCCGCGGCTGCTCCTGCTGGACGAGCCGACGGCGGGGATGAACCCGCAGGAGTCGGCCGGCCTGACCGACTTCATGCGCCAGATGCGCGACGAGCTCGACCTGACGATCCTCCTGATCGAGCACGACATGAAGGTCGTGATGGACGTGTCGGAGTGGGTGACCGTGCTCAACTACGGGGAGATGATCGCCGAGGGCAAGCCGACCGACGTGCGCGCCGACCCGGCGGTCATCGAGGCCTACCTGGGCGTCCAGGATCAGCCATGACCGCGCTGCTCGAGGTCGAGGACATCCACACGAGCTACGGCTCGATCGAGGCGCTGAAGGGGATCTCGCTGACCGTCGAGGAGGGCGAGGTGGTGACCCTGATCGGTTCCAACGGCGCCGGCAAGTCGACGACGCTACGCTCGATCTCCGGCCTCACCCCGGCGCGCACGGGGACGATCCGCCTGAGCGGGCGGGAGATCACCCGCACGAGCGCCCAGGAGATCGTCGGCCTCGGCATCGCGCACGCGCCGGAGGGTCGCCACTGCTTCCCGCGCATGACGGTGCGCGAGAACCTCGACCTCGGCGCCCACCTCCGCCGGGGCCCGGAGATCGCCGAGGACCTCGAGCGTGTGTTCACCCTCTTCCCGCGGCTCGACGAGCGCCAGCGCCAGAAGGCGGGGACGATGTCGGGCGGCGAGCAGCAGATGCTGGCCATCGGGCGCGCGCTGATGGCCCGCCCGCGCCTGCTCCTGCTCGACGAGCCGTCGATGGGGATCGCCCCGATACTCGTCCAGCGGATCTACGAGACGATCGGCGAGATCAACCGCAGCGGGGTGGCGATCCTCCTGGTCGAGCAGAACGCCAACTACGCCCTGGGGATGGCCACCCGCGGCTACGTGCTCGAGACGGGGCGCGTGGCCCTGAGCGCGGCGAGCGCCGCCCTGCGCGACGACCCCGAGGTCCAGCGAGCCTACCTCGGAACATGACCGTTCTCGCCCTGATCGGCGCCAAGTCGCTGTTCCTCCTCTTCGCCTGGCTGATTTCGGCCGCCGCCTCCTCCTGGCTCTCGGAGCGCAAGGGCTACGGCGAGCGGCCCGGGCTGGCCACCGGCCTCCTGCTGACGGTGGCGGGGATCGTCATCTGGCTCCTCGTCCCGGCCCGCGACGACTCGCGCTGGAAGCTCGACGGCGCGCTTCCGCGGCGCCGGCGACGCTGACGCGGCAGGCGATCACGAGGATCGAGACGACGAGGCCGAAGAAGTCGGCGCCGCTCGTCTCCGCGACGAACGCCCCGAGCGGTGGAGCGCTCATACCCGGTCGACGCCCTCGAGCAGCAGCAGCAGCACCAGGAACATCACGACGCCGAGGAGGACGGCGACCGCGTCGCCGGGAATGCCGAGGAATGTGGCGGTGACGAGCACGGGCCACGGGAAGAGACCGACCGCCGCCGTGAAGATGTTGCATCCTCGTGCGGATCGCAACGCGGTTGACTTCTACATACCGACGGTATTAGTCTACCGTCGGTAGCTGTCTGCGTCCCGGCGCGTCCCGGAGAAGGCCGACGAAGGGGAGCCCACGTTGTCCGGCAAGCTCAAGTTCTACATGTTCCCGGGGTCCAACTCGGTCTATACCGGGCGCTTGATGCTGGCCCACAAGGGCGTCGATCACCAGCTCGTCAAGCTCATGCCCGCCGCCCACGCGTTCGTCCTCCTGGGACTCGGGTTTCCCACCATGGGCGTCCCCGCGGTCAAGTTCCAGGGGCGCCGGGTCCAGGGCACGCGCGCGATCTCGGCCTTCCTCGACGAGATCGTCCCCGAGCGACCGCTCTTCCCCGCCGACCCTGCCGCCCGCAGGGCGGTCCGCGACGCCGAGCGGTGGGGCGAGGAGTTCGCCAACTCGCTGCGGCGAGTCTTCTACTGCGGCGCGCGGCGCGACCGCAAGGCGTTCGCCAGCGTGATGACCGCTGAGCGGGGGCTGCCGATGCGCATCGTCCTGCGCATGTCGTCCCGCCTGATCGTACGGCTCGCCACCGGCATGCACCGGGCGACCGATTACGCCGCACGTGAGGACCTCGAGCTGCTCCCCGAGCGGCTCGATCAGATCGACCGGTGGATCGGGGAGGGCGTGCTGAACGGACCGGAGCTGAACGCCGCCGACTTCCAGATCGCCCCCAACGTGTCGGCGCTCCTGCTCTGCGAGGACATCGCCCCGTTCGTCGCCGGCCGCCCGGCGGCGGCGCTGGCTCGCCGGGTCGCCCCCGACTACGTAGGGCACCTCGACGCCGTGCTGCCGACCGAGTGGCTGACCGCGCTCCGCGCGACGGCCGACCCCGGGAAGGCGGCCGTCGTCGGGCAGCCGGCATGAGGCGCCCGAAGGGACGGATCTGAGTGGCGCGGACGCGCCTGACGAGGTCCGAGCGGGCGTCGCTGACCCGCGACGACCTGCTCGAGGCCGCCGAGGCTCGCTTCCTGCGCGACGGATACCACGCCACCACCCTGGGCGCGATCGCCGAGGATGCCGGGTACACGAAGGGCGCCGTCTATTCGGCCTACGAGAGCAAGGCCGGCCTTTTCCTCGCCCTGTTCGACGCCGTCGCCGAGCGGCGCGTCGAGGCGATCCGCCGCCTTCTCGACGGGCACGAGGACCGCGGCGACGCGCTCGCCGCCCTGGCCCGCCGGCCGGCCGACGATCGCAACGCCCACTTCCTGCTGTTGGTGATCGAGTTCCTGATCCACGCGGCGCGTCAGCCGGAGCTGCTCGAGCAGTTCGCCGACCGGCATCGCCGCCTGCGGGCGAGCATGGCCGAGCTCGCCCCGCCGTGCAGCGCCCTGACCGCCGAAGAGTGGGCGATCGTCACCTTCTCGCTGTCGAACGGCATCGCCCTCGAGCGCCTGATCGATCCCGACGGCGTGCCTGACGATCTCATGGCCGTCGTGCAATCGCGCATCGCCGGATGACCGACGAGGCGGCGTTCGCGCCCTTCGCCGCCGAGCTCGCCGAGCTCACGCCGGCCGAGGCCGCCCCGATCGACGCGCATACCCACCTCGGCGCCGACGAGGACGGCATGTCGCTCGACCCCGAGCGCCTGATCGCCTACCTCGACGAGATCGGGCCGTCCGCGCGGGCCTGCGTGTTCCCCCTCCACGATCCCGAACGCCGGCCGGCCTACCGGCGCCCGAACGACCGCGTGCTCGCCTGGGCGCGGGAGAGCGGCGGGCGCCTGATCGGCTACTGCCGGCTCGACCCGGCCGAGGAACCGGTCGCCGAGGCCGAGCGGTGCCTGGCGCTCGGCGCGCGCGGGATCAAGCTCCACCCGCGGGCCCAGGCGTTCGCCTTCGGCGAGCCGGCGGCCGAGGCGATCTTCGCGGTCGCGCGGGATGCCGGCGTTCCCATCCTGATCCACGCCGGCACCGGGATGGACACGATGGCGCCGCTGGCCGCGCTCGCGCTCCGCTACCCCGACGTGGGGTTGGTCCTCGCCCACGCCGGCATCGCCGACCAGGGGCTCCTCGCCAGCCGGCTGGCCGGTCACCCGCGGGTCGTCTACGACACCGCGTGCTTCTCGGCGACCGACGTCGTCCAGCTGTTCGCCCGGGTGCCGGCCGAGCGCATCGTATTCGCCTCGGACGTCCCCTACGGGCGGCCCGCCGGCGGCCTCTACCTCGCCCTCCGCGCCGCGGCCTACGCCGGTCTCGACGCCGGCGAGCGCGCCCGGGTGGCCGGCGGCACGATGGCGGCGCTGCTCGACGGGCGGCCACTCGCGCCGGCGCGCCCGCCGCGGCTCGCCTCTACGCGGGCGGTCGATGGGCGGCTGCTGCGGATCAGCGTCTATCTGCTGGCCGCCTTCGCCGCCGCGATCACGCCCCCACCGCCCGACCCGCAGCGGGCGACCCGGTGGATCCAGATATCCCGCGCCGCCTGCCGCGACCCCGACCCGGGGGCGGTCGGGCCGGCCCTCGAGCACATCGATGCCGCCCTGGCCGGCGCCGAGCGGCTGATCGCCTCCGGCGGCCCGGAGGCGTTCATGGCCGTCGGCCTGGTGATGGCCGCCGGGGCGGTGGCCGCTACGAGCTGAAGCGGTAGCCGATGCCCGGGTCGGTGGTGATGTAGCGGGCGCTCCCCGTCGGGTCGAGCTTGCGCCGGAGGTTGGCGATGTGCTTTCGCAGGGTCTGCGTGTCGTCCGCGTAGGCCGGGCCCCAGACCTCGACGAGCAGCGTCCGGTGCGTGAGCAGCCGGCCCCGGTTTCGGATCAGCACACGGAGCAGGTCGTACTCGATCGGCGTCAGGTGGAGCGGCTCGCCGTCGCGCCGCACCGCCCGCGCAGTCAGGTCGATCTCCAGCGCGCCGACGACGACCTGCGGCTCCGCGCGACCGGCCTCCGCACGGCGCAGAACGGCGCCGAGGCGGGCGACGAGCTCGCGCGCGCTGAAGGGCTTGACTACCCCCGCCCCGGGGCGGCCTTCACGCGACCGGCGCGACCTCGATCGGGCGCCGCAGCGCGGCGGACCGGGTCCGCGTAGCGCGGGTCGCGGCGGCGTCGGCCGCCTCGAGCAGGGTCACGGTGACGCGCCGGTAGAGCTCCTCCGCCGCCTCGGGGCTGTTTTCGATCGCCGTGAAGCCGGTCCGGCCGAGCTCGTCGAGCGAGCTGAGCATGTGGAAGACGACGCCGGTGCGGCGCAGGCGGTTGAAGCGCAGGTCGCGTCGCGCCGCGAGCTCGAGCACGCCGGAGCGGCCGAGGGTGCGCAGCTCGGGGGCCTCGAGGTGGTCGGTCGCGACGTAGTGCTTGCGCTGGCCCGACGGCGTGGTGAAGGTCCCGCCGGCCGCCTGGTAGGCCCCGCCGGTGAGGTGGGCGAGCGTCTCGTAGGGGTGGGTGGTGCCGCCCTTGCGGAGGTTGATCTCGATCGCGTACGGGCGCCAGCCGCCGTCGTCGCTGCGCGCGACCACGAAGTCGATCGCGAAGCGCCTGATCACGCCGATCTCGGCCAGGCGCCGGCCGATCTTCCGGCCGAGGGCGCTGATCGCCGGGGCATAGGCCGCGTCGGCTGGGAAGCGACAGCCGAGGTAGCTCTGCCGGCGCGGTCCGCCGAGGATCTGGTCGTGCGTCGAGAGCAGCTCGACCTCGCCGGCGGGCGTGACCTGGATCTGGACGCTCGGGCTGCGGAGATCGTGGCCGACGATCCGCTCCTCGATGACCCCGCCCTGGGCGGCGAGCTTATCGAGGTAGTCCTCCACGCTCACCCCGCCCGCCTCGAGCGCGATCCCGGCGACGCGCTCGGCGATCCGCCGCGCCTCGGACGGCGCCCCCGGCGCCGGCAGGCAGCGGACGTCGATCATCGCGTTGCCCTCCCCCGAGACACCGTCGTTGAGCTTGATCACGAGCTCGGCGAGGCTGGGATCGGCCGCCCGCAGGCGGGTGATCGCGTCCACCGCTTGGGCGACGCCGGTGATGTCCTCGACGCCGCGCGGATGCGGAACCCCGACCTTCGGCGAAGAGGGCCCGGCAGCCGCTCTTCGTGCCGAGGCCGGCGTGGCGGGGATCGGCGCCGTACATGGGGATGCCGAGGGCGACCGCGAGGTCGCGCTCGAGCTCGATCGTGTTGTACGGGACGAGGTGGCAGAGGTCGGGCGCCGGGATCGTCCGGCGGATGCGCTCGAGCAGGCGCGGCCGGTCGAGGAGCTTGCGGCTGAGCGGGCGTCTGCTGCGGTCGCCTGCCGCGATCAGCGTCAGGCGCGACCGGGCGCCGGCGCGCAGGCGCCGGGGCAGCAGCGCGAGGTAGTAGTCGACGATCTCCGGGGCCACCGGCGAGGAGGTGACGTAGGTCATGCGCAGCGCGGGATCGCGGAGCTCGAGCAGCGAGCACAGGAGCCGCTCCTCGTAGGCCTGCGTCTCGGCGGCCGGCTCGTGCCACTTGTCGATCGTGCGCGACGGGACGACGACGACCGAACGTCCGTCACAGCCGGCTCGCGCCGCGGCGGCGACGACGACCATGCGCGTCTGCAGCTCGGCGAAGTCCGTCCCGGCGTCCGGCCTGCGCTCCAGGGTCTGCGTGCTCATCTCGTCGCCTCCACACCGCTTCGTCGCCGACATCCGATGCGACGAATATCCCGCCGGCGGCGCGCGGCTCCCAGCCCCCCAAGGGTGCGCCCGTCACACCCGGCCCGCGGCCGGGCGGGCCTCAGCTCAAGGTCTCGAGCACGCCGGCTTCGCGGCCGCCCGGGAGGCCGGCGCCGGAGTCGATCAGCCCGGCGATGTGCCGGGCGTCCCGGCCGACGCCGGCGAAGCGCCCCGAGCCCCAGGTGTGGAGCCAGGGCAGGCCGATGACGTAGAGGCCGTCGACTGCGGTGGCACCGCGATCGTGGGTCGGGTAACCGGTCCCGTCGAAGGCGGGCAGCTTGACGATCGACCAGTCGCTGCGAAAACCGGTGGCCCAGACGATGGTCCGAACGCCGAGCGCGTCGAGGTCGAGGTCGCCCGGCCCGTCGCGGTCGGGCTCCCAGCACGGCCGGTAGGGGCGCGCGGGCGGCGCGTCGATGCCGCGGACGGCGATGTGGCGATCGACCGCGTCGTTGATCCGCGCGCGCACGGCGTCGGCATCGTCGAGGCTCGCGCGGAGACCACCGGCGACCGAGATCACCGGGCCGCGGGCATCGGTCAGCCGCCCGTGGAGGCGCATCCCGTCGGCGGCGAACCGGCGCAGGTCGATGTCGCGGCCGCCGTCGCGGCCGGTTACGTAGTGGTTCGCCTCGCGCCGCGCCGCCAGCCCCTGCGGGTGCTCGGAGATCGGCATGTCGTAGTGGCCCATGTCGTGGAGCCAGGCCACGACGTCACGGCCGCGGTGGAAGCGGGCGACGCGGGGAGCCGAGCCGACGCAGAGGTGGGTGGGGCGACCGGCCAGGTGGAGGTCCTCGGCGATCTGCGCGCCCGACTGTCCGCTCCCGACCACGAGCACGCCGCCGTCGGGCAGCGCCTGGGCGTTGCGGTAGGTCGAGGAGTGGAGCTGGGTGACGTGGCTCGGGAGGCGTTCGGCCAGCCGCGGCAGCGAGGGGAGGTGGTAGCCGCCGACGGCGAGGACGACGTGGTCGGCGCGGACCTCGCCGACCGTCGTCTCGAGGGCGAAGCGGCTGCGGTCGCCGGCGCGCACCGCGCTCACCGTGACGCCCTCGGCCAGCGGACAGTCGAACGAGGCCGCGTAGCTCTCCACGTAGTCGACGATCTCATCCTTGACCATGAACCCGTCGGGATCGTCGCCGCGGTACGGGTGGCCCGGCAGCTGACACTGCCAGTTCGGCGTCACCAGGCAGAAGCTGTCCCATCGCTGCGAGCGCCAGGTGTCGGCGATCCGGTGGCGCTCGAGGACGACGTGGTCGATCTCGAGCTCGCACAGGCAGCGACTGACCGCGAGGCCCGCCTGGCCGCCGCCGACGACCGCGACGGTGCGGTGCTCGCCGCCCGACAGCGCCGGCGGCGC
>JBPCNA010000132.1:0-2539 GCA_051001735.1 Solirubrobacteraceae bacterium | reverse complement strand
CATCCCGGCGGTGGAGCAGTCCTCTCGACTCTTCCGTTTGTTGTTTAGGGGGGGGGTGCTCTTCACCCCCGCCCGGGCCCGGGCGCTCTCGCCCGAGGAGGCGTCCAACTCCTCGGTCAGCGCCCGCAGCCAGTCGCCCAACTCGAGCACGTCGCGTTTGATCGAGATCCCGCCGACGATCTTCTGGCGCGAGCACGTGAAGCGGCCGGCGGCCGCCTCGAGCAGAAAGCGCGACGCCAGGTTCACCTCGACCGCGTCGACCCGCCGGTCGCGCGACAGCGGCCGGCGCCCCCGCCGGCGGACCTCGGTCCGGTCCGGCAGTGCCTCCTCGAGCTTCGCCGCCAGCACCTCGACCACGTTCCCGAGCTCCGCCCCGTCCGCACGCAGGCTGGCGGCGCTGAGGTCGAAGTCACGCGGTACCGCCACGCCCGGAGGATACCGTCACCGCCGGCCTCACCCGGAGCCTTCCCGGCTATGTCCCCTTCGATCGCCGCGCCACCGTCGATGCCCAACTCGGCTGGTGGCGCGACGCCGGATTCGCCGACGTCGACGGCCTGTGGAAGGATCACGGCTTCGCCGTGCTCGCCGCCCGGGCCGACCGGTCCGCTACGGCAACCGCCCCGTCGCCCGTGGTATCCGGCCCGACGAGGATCGCCCCCTCGCCCGACGTGTAGGCCTCCTCGCCGTGCTGGACGATGTCCATCCCCAGCGCCTGGTCGCGGTCGGTCGCGCACAGCGGCGTGAAGCGCCCGATCAGGCGGAGGATCAGGAAGGTGCAGACGAAGGCGTAGGTAGGCGCCACGAGCACGGCGGCGCCCTGCCAGAGGAGCTGCTCCGGATGCCCGTAGATCAGCCCGCTCGACACCCCGTTCCACGAGTGCTGGGCGAAGAAGCCGATGAAGAGGATCCCGGTCAGGCCGGCCAGGCCGTGGGCGGCGAGGACGTCGAGCGTCTCGTCGAGCCGCGTCCGCGGCCGCCAGACGATCAGCGCATAGCTCGGCACCGCCGCGATCGCCCCGAGCACCATCGCCCAGATCGGGCTGATGAAGCCGGCCGCCGGAGTGATGCCGACGCAGCCGACGACGATCGCCGTCGCCGCCCCGATCGCTGTGACCTTACCCCCGCGGAACAGGTCGAGGAGGAACCAGACCAAGAGGGTGCACGCCGGCGCCAGCAGCGTGTTGGTGAAGGCGAGGACGCTCGGCGTGCCGGTCGAATAGCCGCTTCCCCCGTTGAAGCCGAACCATCCGAACCACAGGAGCCCAGCCCCCATCAGCGCGTAGACCGCGTTATGGGGCAGGAGCGCCTGGCGGCCGTAGTCGCGCCGCGTGCCGACGACCATCGCCGCCGCCAGCGCCGAGAACCCCGAGCACATCTCGACCGGCACGCCGCCGGCGAAGTCGAGCGTCCCCGCCTGTGCCAGCCACCCGCCGCCCCACACCTGGTGGGCGAGCACCGGGTAGACGATGATCGACCACAGGGCGATGAAGACCATAAACGGCCCGAAGCGCATCCGCTCGACCACCGCACCGGCCAGGAGCGCCGCCGTGATGATGCAGAAGGTCGCCTCGAAGGCCATGAACAGCAGGTGCGGGATCGACGTCCCCGCCCGCGGCGCGAAGGTCACGTCGTGCAGGAACGCGTAGCGCAGGCCGCCGATCAGGCCGTTGCCGGTGTCGAAGGCCAGCGAGTAGCCGATCAACGCCCAGGTCACAGTCACCACGCCGAGCGCCGACACGGTCATCATGAACGTGTTGAGGGCGTTCTTCGAACGTACGAGACCGGCGTAGAAGAGCCCGAGCGCCGGCGTCATCATCAGCACCAGCGCCGTGGCGATCAGCATCCACGCCGTGTCGCCGGCGCTGACGCCTGGTGGGAGGGCGGCGGCGATCATGCGTCCTTCGGGGTCACGGCGGCCCGGTCGGTCTCGCCGGTGCGAATCCGCACCGCCCGCTCCAGCGGCACCACGAAGATCTTCCCGTCGCCGACCTCGCCGGTCCGCGCCCCGTCGCAGAGCGCGTCGATCGTCGCCTCGACGAAGTCATCAGACACCGCGACCTCGAAGCGCATCTTCTCCGACAGCGCCATCTTGACCGTCGTCCCCCGGTAAGTCTCGACGCGTTCGAGCTCACCGCCGTGGCCCTGCACCCGGCTCATCGAGACGCCGCGCACGTCCGCTCGGTAGAGGGCTTCGAGCACGTCGTTGGTCTTCTCGGGCCGGACGATGCCGATGACGAGTTTCACTTCGGGCCGCTCCTCTACTCGACGAAACAGGACGTCCGCGAGCGGTCGCCGTCACCGGCCTTGCGCCGGCGCCCCGACAGCTCCCCTCCCGCCAATCGGCCGCGAGCTTACCAGGGCCCACCGGGGCCGCCGCGGGCCCGGAGCCGCCGGCCCTCGGTCGTCGTCTGCTCAGCCGGTGGCCGGGCCGACGGTGATCCCGTGGCCGACCGCCGCGGTGCCGCCGTCGCTGTCGGTCACATACAGGCCGACGCTCCGCAGCCCCGCCGTGGTGAACACGTGCGTCGGCGTCGGGCCG
>JBPCNA010000131.1:0-20071 GCA_051001735.1 Solirubrobacteraceae bacterium | reverse complement strand
CAGAGCATCGAGAAGCCGCACGGCGACCACGTCCCGGTCACCCCGGCGGCAAACGCCGTCACCGCCAAAAGGACGGTGGCTAGCACTTCACGCCGGTGTCGTAGTAGTAGGTGCAGAACACCGTGCGGCCGGCGTAGCAGTAGCCGGTCAGCGCCGTGTCGCCGTTGATCCGATGCGACGAGTGGGCGCAGCAGTCAAGCAGCCGCCGGACGTTCCCGCCGCAACACCGGTACCAGGACCCGTCGAGGTGCGTCTTCAGGCCAAAGCGGGCGGGGATCGCGTCGAGGCAGACGCGGCTGCGCGGCGCCGCCGGAAGCGGACGCCCCGCCGGGTCGCGCAGCACTTCGCCGGCCGCGTCGATCGGGTGACCCGCGGCGTTGACCGGACGTCCGAGGTCATCGACCGCGGCGCCGTCCCCCGCGCGTAGCGGTCTGCCCCGCGCGTCGACACGCGGCAGGCCGGTCGGGTGCGGACAGCCAGCAGTCGTGTAGATGTGGCCGCAGAAATGAAACGCCTCAGCCGGCTCCGGCCGCGCCAGCCGGCCACCACCCGCGACCGCGACCACGGCGGCTCCCACCCGGGCGATAAACCCGCGCCGCGAAGTCGTGCGGGCAACCGCGAGGCCCAGCCCGGCCTCGCGCCCCTCACCCCGCGACATGACTCACCACGGCACGACGCTCGGCAGCAGCAAGCGCACCCTCGAGCTCGCCGCCGCTGTTGAAGACGCCCTTGGCGAGGACCGCGAGGAGCGGCGTCAAGGGACGAGCACCGTCGCGGTGACGAACGGACTTGTGCCCCCGGTGTAGCCCGCGAGCGACATGGCGTAGCACCACGTCCCGGCCGGCGGGAAGGAGTCGATGCTGAGCGTCTGGGTCCCGAAGACGTCCGGCAGGCTCCGCTGCAACGTGCCCGTGGGGGCGCCGGGCGGGCAGGCATTGGGGTAGCGGTAGTAGTGCAGCTCGGGCGGCGACAGAGGAGGCTCGTCGTCGGCGACGAGCCGTCGCGGCTCGGGGATCGTCAGCGTGGCGTCGACCGAGCCGTTGACGTAGGCGAGCGTGACGTTCACGGGCGGATCGGGCACCGCGAACAAGGGGCAGAACGCAACCGGGCTCACGGGCTTCACGGTCCCCCCGTAGAGCCGGACCGCGCCGCGCACGTCGTCGGCCTCCAGCAGCCTGCAGCGCCACATGTACAGCGGCACCCTCGGACAATGCAAGCCGACGACCGAGCTCATCGTGGCGCAGCGACGGTCCTCGTGGGCGAGGCCGAGGATGTGGCCGAGCTCGTGCGTCGCGATCAGGGGCATGAAAGACGACCCACAACCCCTGCCGAACAGGACCGTCGGGCGCCGGTGCGACGACCGGCCGACGCTGCCAGATCCCCCGCAACCGAATCCGTCATATCCAATCTGCAGGGCCGCCTTGGCGTAGGTGGTCTCACGAAAGCGGATCCTGGCGCCGCTCGCGTTCCACGCCTGAACGCCGGCGCGAACCGCGTATTTGTAAGCCGTGGCGTTGTAGTACGTGATCGTGCTCGTGGGCCACCTGTGGCCGGCGAGCCGGTAGCCCTGTGCGGGCGCGGCCGCCGCGGCGACGGCGACGGCGACGAGCGCGACGACCCAAACAACGATGTGGTGACGCATGGTTCGTCTCTGGAGTCAAGCAGCAGGCCGAGCCTGCAGCCTACAACGGCTCAGGCTGCTGAAGCGCCCCGGCTTCGATCGAGGCTTGACCTCTTGAGAGGATGGGGCGTATGGCTAAAGGCACGAGATACCCGCGAGATCCGGGAGCGGACGGCGATTCGCCACCAGCAGTCGGTGCGCCGGCGGCTGTCGGCGCTCGCGGCTGCTGGGCTGCTGCGATGGCGGATCGGCGTCGACGAGGAGCTCCAGGAGCGCCGCACCGAGCTCCAGGTGCTGCCGGCGCCCGAGCTGCTCCCGGACGAGCTCGCCCAGGCCGCGACGCGCCTCGAGCGCTGGGAGGCCCGCTACGGCCCCCAGCTGAGCGATCCCGATCACCAACGTCAAGCAGGCTGCCGCCCCCCTCAGCGCCTCAGAGCGCCAGCACCGCGGCTGGCGCAGAGCCCGCCACGCAGCCCAGGCGAACCGGCCTTCGAGTGCCGCTCCGACGAATTCACCACCCCCCCTCGGGACTCCTCCTACGTCGGAGAACAACAACCTGGCGCCCAGCCCAAACCCTTCAGAGCTACGCAGCGTTTACGGAGCTGCATCTAGCCGCCCAGCGCCTGCTGGTAGGTGTGGACGACGGTCTGGTGCCCGTGGCGGCAGGTCACGCGGGCGTCGATCTCGGTCGGCGCGGAGACCCGTCGCTCCTGGCAGGTGAAGCCGAGCACCTTGGCGCGGCAGCGGCCGGACGGACCGCCGGCGTGCACACGGCATTGGTTAGTAGGCGACCGCCAGCTTGCGTCCGGTCGTGCAGCTGACGCCGGAGACGCTGATCGCCGAGGTGAAGTAGCCGAGGCCGGGGTACTTCGGCGGCGAGCAGCGGGCGGCGGCCTGGGCGGCGGGGGCGGCGGCCGCGACGACGAGCGCGGCGGGAGCGATGCACGCCGCCACGGCGAGCGAGCGAGCGGCGACCGCAAGTCGGGTACGGCGGGACATCGGCAACTCCTGGGGTCGGGGCGGCGACGCTAGCAGACGCCCTGCGCGTCCGAGCCGGTTCGTGCGGTCACCGCGTGTAGGGCCGCACCTGCGCGCTGCGGGGGATGAAGTGGTTGACGCCGCGGCGGAGATAGGGGCCGAGCGAAGTGCTGAAGACGTCGGTGAGGTGGCCGATGTCCCGGTAGACGAGGGCGCCGCCGACGACCGGGTAGCAGAGCCGGCTGTCGCAGAAGAAGGGCGTCAGGTCGACGACGTGGACCCGCGGGCTGCGCAGGCGCTTGGCCGCGATCACCGCCGCGTCGGGCTTCAGCGCCCGCTGGCGCGGCATCGCGCAGACGATGCCGGCGCGCTGGTGTCGGGCGACCGCCGTCTGGACGCAGTCGAGGGTGTCTGAGCGGTTCAGCGGCGTGTCACGAATCACGATGATGTGCCGGACCGTGGGCGGCAGCGCGTTCCATCCGCCGATGTAGCCGGCGATCTCGGCCTCCTGCGGGCTCTGCCCGGGCAGGTCCGCGACGCGGGCGCCGACGTGCTCGGAGACGAACACCGTGTTGATCTGGGGCTGTGTCTGAAACCAGGCGACGATCGCGCGGTTGCGGGTGACGCAGTCGGCGCCGAGCGTGCCCGGGAGGAGCGGGGTGCCGATCGTGAAAGGGCAGCTGGTGTGCGTGATCGACGCGCCCCGCCACTGGTTCTCCCGGGCGAGGATCTGCACGGCGCCCTTCCAGTGGAAGGCGTGACTGTCGCCGATGATGGCGAAATTGCGGGTGGCGACGGGGCTCCGCGGGCCGAACAGGCAGATGCTCAGCACCGGCGTGCGGATGACGTCGAGGCAGGTAGGGCTCGGCGTGATCAGCGCCTGGGCCGGCGTCGGCGTGACGCTGAAGGTGAGCTTCGGGTTGCGGCACGGCTGCTGGGGGTCACGGGCGGCGGCGCCGAAGCAGCGCTGCCCGGAGAGCTCGAACTGATACCGCTGGGCCGCCGCGGCGGCGGTGGCGGCGAGGATCGCACACGCGGCAGCGACCCACTTCAGGACGCCGCGGAGCGCCGGCGGGTGGCTCCGGTGACGCCTCCGTGGGTACCCCATCCGTCTCCTCTTGTGGCGGGCCTACAGGGGAGGGCCCGGGCGGCGGAGCTTACCGGCGGTGGGGTTCGGCCACGCCGGTTGACCGGGGTGGGTGGACCGAGCGTGGGGGACGCGGTAGTAGGGTGCGGACGACCCCGAAACGGACCGCGAGGAGGTCGCGAGGTTGCTTTTCCTGCGCTGCGCGCGGTTCGCCGGAGCCGTCGTCGGCATCGTTCTGTGGCTGATCGGCGGGGCCGCCCCGGCGGCGGCCGCGGGACCGTGCCCGGGCGCCGCGTCGTGCCCCTACAGCACCGTCGAGGTCATCGGGCAGCGCGCCGAGGGCACGCTCCGCTTCCCCCAGGCGATCGCCGTGGGCCCGTCGGGTGACGTCTACGTCGCCGACGCTCAATCGCACGTCGTCCAGCGCTTCTCGGCGACCGGCGCGTTCAGGAGCGAGTGGGGCCAGGCGGGGATGGGCCCGGGCGAGTTCCGCTCGATCACCGGCCTGGCCACCGACCAGGCGGGGAGTGTCTATGTCGTCGACGCCGGCAACGAGCGGATCCAGAAGTTCGACGCGACCGGCAACTTCCTGACGGCCTGGGGGTCGCGGGGATCGGGTCTCGGGCAGTTCAGCTTCGGCGCCGGCGACCTGAACGGACCCGGCGGCGGCGCGGTCGCCGTGTCGGGGTCCTACGTCTACGTGGCCGACTCGCGCAACAACCGCATCGAGCGCTTCGGCCTCGACGGCAGCGGCGCCTTCGCCTGGGGCAGCCAGGGGAGCGGTCCCGGCCAGTTCGCGCATCCGCGGGGCGTCGCGGCGACGCCGCTCGGCGTCGCCGTGGCTGACGACGACAACCACCGCGTCCAGGTCTTCAACCCCGACGGAGTCTTCGTCGCCCAGGCGGGGACGTTCGGGGGCGGCCCGGGCCAGTTCCGGTACCCCTACGACGTCGCGGTCGACCCGAGCGGGTTCGTGCTCGTGCTCGACAACAACAACGGACGCGTGGTCAAGCTGGGGCCGACGCTTGCCTTCGTCTCGAGCTACGGCGGCGCGGCCGGCCCGAGCCGGCTGCGCTTCCCGCGGGCGCTGGCCGTCGACGCCGCCGGCAACGTCTACGTCGCCGACTCGGCGAACAACCGCGTCGAGGTGTTCGATCCGAGCGGGCGGGTGCTCCGCTCGTGGGGCAGCTCGGGCCGCGGCGGCGGCAACTTCGCCGGCCCGCGGGACGTCGCCGTCGACGCGAGCGGTGAGTTGGTGGTCGCCGACACGGCCAACGAGCGCCTCGAGCTCTTCGGCGCGGGACGCGAGTTCCTCGCCGTGCTCGGTCAGACGGGCGGCGACCCGGGTCAGTTCCTGACGCCGACCGGCGTGGCCTACGACACCGCCGGCAACCTCCTCGTCGCCGATCGCGACAACCACCGCGTCCAGCGCCTGACCCGCGGCGGCCTGCCGCTCGGTGCGATCGGCGACAACCTCGCCGGCGGCGCCCCCGGCAGGCTCTCCGCGCCGGCGGCCGTCGCCGTCGACAGCCAGGGCAACGTCGTCGTGACCGACACGGATACCGACCGGATCGAGCGCTTCGCGCCGGGCGGGGCGCTGCTCGCGCTGGCCGGCGGCCCGGGCAGCGGGCCCGGCCGGTTCGACCGGCCGCTGGCCGTGGCCACCGACGCGCAGGGCAACGTCTACGTGACCGACAGCGGCAACGACCGCGTCCAGGTGCTCGCCCCCGACGGGCACCAGATCGCCGCCTGGGGCTCGACCGGCTCGGGCCACGGTCAGTTCTCCAACCCCGACGGCATCGCCGTCGACGCCGCGGGCGACGTGTTCGTGGCCGACAGCCGCAACAACCGGATCGAGAAGTTCACCGCCGGCGGCTCGTTCATCGCCGCGTGGGGGGCGCGCGGCGCCGCCGACGGCGAGCTGATCAACCCGGCGGGGCTGGCCGTCGACTGCCACGGATCGCTGCTCGTCGCCGACCGCGCGAGCAACCGGGTGGAGGCGTTCCACGACGTGGCGGCCGGCGGCACCTGCGCGCCGCCCCGCCCACCGCCGACCCCGCCGCCGCCGGTCACCCTCAGCGTGAAGCTGACCCAGCGGAGCGGGATCCTCGCCCAGCGGTCGCTCGGCTTCAGCGTTCGCTGCAACCGCCCCTGTTCGGTGAGCGCCGGCGTCCGCCTGGCCGGCCCCCACCACGCCTCGACGACCGCGAGCTCGCCGCCACGCCGGCTCCATGCCGGCGTCCGCACCCGTCTGCGGGTGGGCGTCACGGCCCGCGGCGCGGCGCTCCTGCGCCACGCGCTCGGCAAGAAGGGCCACCGCCTGTTGGCGAGGCTGACCGTCCGCGCGACCGCGATCGTCCCGGTCGGCGGCCTGGCCGTGGCCCCCCGCACCGACCGCGTGACCGCGCGGGTCGGCGTCTAGGCCTAGGCGGCCGCGGCCCTCGGCGGGTTCTCGAGCAGCTGGGCGAGGACGTAGGCGATGCCTGCGGCCTCGAGCAGATCGCCGACAGCCTCTTCGGACGCCCTCGCGTCGGGGGCGAGCCCGGCGCGGCCGCCGACCAGGCGCTCGGATAGGCGGTCGAGGAGGCCGGCGGCCTGGTCTGCCGGCGCGGCGCCGGCAAGCTCGGCGGACAGGGCCAGCATGCGGGTGGCGAAGAGCTCCTGCTGGCCGGCGGGGTCGGCGGCGTCCTGTCCGGCGGCGAAGCGGGCGGCGACGAAGGTCGCCGTGCCCGCCTTGAGCACCCGGTAGGCGAGGTTGACCACGGCCGGGCCAGTCGAGATGTAGTGGATGATCGCGTCGCGCTGGAGCTGGGCGAGGGCGGCGGCGTCGACGAGCTTGAGCGCCTCGGCGGGAGCGACGGGGACGGCGGCCGCCCGGGCATGCCGGCTCAGGCAGTCGAAGGCGTCGTCGGCTTCCTCGCGGATCATCGGCTGCGCCAGCCTACTCGGGAGGGGCGCCGAACCCGAGAATCGGTGCAATAGCATCGCCGTGGATGATCGGCATCGACCTGCTGGAGATCGCCCGCCTCGAGCAGGCCCTGGCCCGCCGGCCGCGCCTGGCCGGCCGGCTGTTCACCGCCGGCGAGCGCGAGTACGCGGCGACACGGGCGCGGCCGGCCCAGCACCTGGCGGCTCGCTTCTGCGCGAAGGAGGCCGTCTTCAAGGCGCTCCGCCTCGAGGTGCTGCGACCGCTGGAGATCGAGGTGACCGGCGGCGGCGGGGAGACCGGGGTCGTGCTCCACGGCGCCGCGCGCGAGCGGGCCGACGACCTCGGCGTCAGCGTCGAGGTCTCGCTCAGCCACTCTCGCCTGACGGCGGCCGCCGTGGCTGTGCTGCGCTGATGCTGGCGGCGTTCCTCGAGCCGCTCCCCGACGCGGCGCAGATGCGCTCGATCGACGCCTGGGCGACGGGGCCCGGCGGCGTCCCCTCGCTCGAGTTGATGGAGCGGGCCGGGACGCGCCTGGCCCGGCTGGCCGCCGAGCTCGCCCCCGACGGCCAGATCGCCGTCTTCTGCGGCAAGGGCAACAACGGCGGCGACGGGCTCGTGGCGGCGCGCGTCCTGCGCGAGGAGGGGCGCTCGGTCGAGCTGATCTGCGCCGGCGACCCGGCCGAGCTGGCTGAGGACGCCGCCGCCAACCTCGCGCGTCTGCCGGGCGACCCGCCGGGGCGCGACCACCGGCGGGTGCCGCCCGGGGCCGTCCTCGTGATCGACGCGCTGCTGGGAACCGGCTTCGACGGCGAGCCGCGCGGGCCCGTCGCCGAGGCGATCGCCGCGATCAACTCGGCCGGCGTGGACGTGCTCGCCGCCGACGTCCCGAGCGGCGTCGACGCGTCGACCGGCGAGGTGGCCGGCGTCGCCGTCCGGGCGCTCGCTACCGGAACCTTCCACGCCGCGAAGCCGGGGCTGTGGATCGCCCCGGGCAAGGAGCACGCCGGCGAGGTGCGGGTGCTCGACATCGGGATCCCCTCCGGAGCGCCGGTCGAGGCGCGGATCGGGCTGATCCACGCCGCCGTGCTCGAGCTGATCCCCGGGCGGGGGACGGGGTCGACCAAGTGGGACAGCGGCTTCGTGCTCGTCGCCGGCGGCTCGCCCGGGCTGACCGGGGCTCCGTGCCTGGCCGCCGAGGCGGCCATGCGGGCGGGCGCCGGCTACGTCACCGTATGCGTCCCCGGATCGCTCGCGCTCGTCTTCGAGACGCGCCTGCTCGAGGTGATGACGCGCGCCCTCCCCGACTCGGGCGGCGCGCTCGGCCCGGACGGGGTGGCGACTGCGCTGGAGCTCGGCGACCGCGGCGGGGCGCTCGTGCTCGGCCCGGGCCTCGGCCGCGGCGGCGCCGAGTTCGCCCGCGCGCTGGCCCGCCGCGCCGGGCAGCCGATGGTGCTCGACGCCGACGGTCTGAACGCCCACGCCGGCCGCCTCGCCGATCTGGCCGTGCGCGACCCGCCGACCGTGCTCACCCCCCACGAGGGCGAGCTGGCCCGCCTCCTCGGGGTCGAGCGGCAAGCCGTCGGGCGCGCCCGGCTGCGCCACGTCCGCGCGGCGGCGGCGCAGGCCGAGGCGGTGGTGGTGCTGAAGGGCGACGACACGCTCGTGGCGGCGCCCGACGGCTCGGTCGCCGTCAGCCCCGGGGCCAGCCCGGCGCTCGCCACCGCCGGGACCGGCGACGTCCTCTCCGGCGTCCTCGGGGCGATGCTTGCCAAGGGGCTCGAGCCGTTCGCGGCGGCCTGCGCGGCGGTGACCCTCCACGCCCGGGCGGGACGGCGGGCCGCGGAGACGCACGGGGTCGAGGGCGTCATCGCCTCCGACGTGATCGCTGCCCTCCCGCGCAGCCGGGCCTAGTGATGCGCGTCCGGGCGGCTGTCAACCTCGCGGCGATCGAGCGCAACAGCGCCCGCCTGGCGGCGGCGGGGCCGCTCCTGTGCGCGGTCGTCAAGGCGAACGGCTACGGCCACGGCGCGATCGCCTGCGCGCGGGCGGCCGTCGCTGGTGGGGCGACCTGGCTCGCGGTGGCCACGGCGGCCGAGGCCGCCGAGCTCCGCGCCGCCGGCTTGCTCGGGCCGCCGATCCTCGTGATGGGCGCCCTGACCCGGGCCGAGGCGGCGGTCGCCCAGGCCGCCCGCGCCGACGTCGTGGCCTGGACGGAGGAGATCGTCGACTGGATCGCCGATAGCGGCGGCGGGCGCCTCCACGTCAAGCTCGATACCGGCATGGGGCGCCTGGGCACGCGCGAGACCGCGGAGGCCGACCGCATCGCCGCGGCGGTCCGGGCGGCGCCGGGCTGCGAGCTGGTCGGGGCGATGACGCACTTCGCCACCGCCGACGATCGCGACGACCCCTTCTTCGGCGAGCAACTCGAGCGCTTCGCCGCGTGGGCCGAGGGCTACCGCGACGTGATCGTCCACGCGGCCAACAGCGCCGCCCTCCTGCGTGACCGGCGCGCCCACTTCGACATGGCGCGTTGCGGGGTGGCCGTCTACGGTCTCGATCCCTTCGGCGCCGACGCGGCCGCCCACGGGCTCGAGCCGGCGCTCGAGCTGCGCTCGTGGGTGGCGGCGATCAAGCCGTGCGCCGCCGGTCAGAGCGCCGGCTACGGCCGGCGCTTCGTCGCCGCGGCCGACACCCGCCTCGGCGTGGTCCCGATCGGCTACGGGGACGGCTGGCGGCGGGCGCTGACCAACAACGCTGAGGTCATCGTCGAAGGGGTCCGCCGGCCGCTGGTCGGGACCGTGAGCATGGACAACGTCACCGTGGACCTCGGGCCGGGGAGCGCGGTGCGCCCCGGTGCGAACGCCACCCTGATCGGCGGGGGGATCACCGCCGAGGAGGTGGCGCGGCGCCTGGAGACGATCAACTACGAGGTGACCTGCGCGCTGCTGCCCCGGGTTCCGCGCGAGTATCACCGCGACGGAGTGCCCGAGCCGCCGTGACCGCGCCGCTCGAGGTCGCCCGCCGGGCGCTCGCCGGCACCGCGGCCTGGACAGTGGGCGGCGCGGTCCGCGACGGGCTGCGCGGAGCCGGCCCGGGGGTCGACGTCGACCTGGTGATCGACGGCGACGTGCGCGCCGCCGCCCAGACGCTGGCCCGCGCCGCCGGGGCGGTCGCCTTCGAGCTGTCCGACGAGTTCGGCGCCTGGCGCGTGGTGACCCGCGACCGCGCCTGGCAGGCCGACCTCAACCCGGTGCGGGGCGGCTCGCTGACCGCCGATCTGCGCCTCCGCGACTTCACGGTTAATGCGATCGCCCAGCCGCTGGCCGGCGGCGAGCTGATCGACCCGCTCGGCGGCGCCGCCGACCTGGCCGCCGGGCGGCTGCGCCTCGCGGCGCCCGCTGCACTGAGCGCCGATCCGCTCCGCACGTTGCGCCTCGTGCGACTGGCCTGCGAGCTCGGGCTGGAACCCGACCCCGAGGCCCGGGGCGCCGCGCAGGCCGCGGCGCCCGGGCTCAACGGGGTGGCGGCCGAGCGGGTCTTCGGCGAGCTCAAGCGGATCGTCGCCAGCCCGAGGGCGGTTGCCGGACTGCGCATGGCCGGCGAGCTCGGCCTGAGCGCCGTCGTCCTCCCGGAGCTCGACGCGATGGCCGGCGTCGAGCAGAACCGCTACCACCACCGCGACGTCGCCGGGCACACGCTCGAGGTGCTTGAGAGCCTGATCGGCCTCGAGGACGACCCGGCCGCGATGCTCGGCGACGCCCACGCCGACGCCGTGCGGGCGCATCTGGGGGCGCCGCTGGCCGATGACCTGACCCGGGGCGAGGCGCTCCGCTTCGGCGCCCTCCTCCACGACGTGGCCAAGCCGGCCACCCGCCGGGTGGGCGAGGACGGACGCGTGATGTTCCTCGGCCACGACGAGCTCGGCGCCGTGATGGCGCGCGCGATCCTCGGTCGCCTGCGCTCCAGCGACCGGCTCCAGACCCACGTCGCCGCGTTGGTCCGCCACCACCTCCGCCTCGGCTTCCTCGTCCACGCGGCGCCGCTGGATCGCCGGGCCGTCTACCGCTACCTCGACGCGAGCGACGCCGTGGCCGCCGACGTCACCCTGCTCTCGGTGGCCGACCGGCTGGCCACCCGGGGGGCGCGCAGCGAGGAGGCGATCGCGCGGCACCTGGAGCTCGCGCGGGAGATGCTCGGCGAGGCTCTGGCCTGGCACGAGCACGGCCGCCCGGCGCCGCTGCTGCGGGGCGATCGGCTCGCCGGCGAGCTCGGGATCGAGCCGGGCCCGCGCCTCGGGAAGCTCCTGGCCGAGCTCGCCGAGGCGGAATTCGCCGGCGTGGCCACCACGCCGGGGGAGGCGCTCGACCTGGCGCGTATGCTGGTTTCCGGTGAGCGATGAGGGGATGACGGGGATGAGCTCCGGCGACGGACGGGTGGCGATCGTCACGGGGGCCTCGCGCGGGCTCGGGCTGGCCTTGGCGCGCGCGCTGGGCGGGCGCGGCTGGCGTCTGGTCATCGACGCGCGGGAAGCCGACGCGCTCGACCGGGCCGCGGCCGAGCTGGCCGAGCTGACGACGGTCAGGGCGATCGCCGGCGATGTCGCCGACCCCGACCACCGGGCGGCGCTGATCGCCGCCGCCGAGGCCATGGGACGGCTCGACGCCCTCGTCAACAACGCGAGCCTGCTCGGCCCGAGCCCCCAGCCGGCGCTCGCCGACTACCCGTCGGAGACGTTGCGGGAGGTCTACGAGGTCAACGCCCTCGCCCCGCTCGCGCTGATTCAGCTCGGCCTCGGCCTGCTTGCCGAGAGCGGCGGGCGGGTGCTGAACGTGACCTCCGACGCGGCGATCGAGCCGTATCCGGGCTGGGGCGGCTACGGCTCGTCCAAGGCCGCCCTCGAACAGCTGACCGCCGTATTGGCGGCCGAGCATCCGGAGCTGCGGATCTACTCCGTCGACCCCGGCGACATGCGCACCCGGATGCACCAGGAGGCCTTCCCCGGGGAGGACATCTCCGACCGTCCCGAGCCGGGCGAGCGCGTGCCGGCGCTGGTCGACCTGATCGAGGGCGACCATCCGAGCGGTCGACACTCGGCCGGCGACCTGCTGGCCGGGGGCGGAGGAGGCGAGCCGGCGGGCGAACCCGACTGCATCTTCTGCCGGATCGTCGCCGGCGACCTGCCGGCGACCGTGATCGACGGCGACGAGCGGACGCTGGCCTTCATGGACATCCAGCCCGCGACGCGGGGCCACGCCCTGGTCATCCCGCGGGCCCACGCCCGCGACCTGCGCGACATCGGCCCCGAGGACCTGGCGGCCTGTGCCGCGATGGCCCAGCAAGTCGCCGGTCGGGCGTTCGCGGCGCTCGGGGCGGACGGGGTGAACCTCCTGAACTCGTGCGCGGCGCCGGCCTGGCAGACCGTCTTCCACTTCCACATCCACGTGATCCCCCGCTACAGCGGCGATCCGCTGCGGCTGCCGTGGGCGCCGACTGCCGGCGACAGCCACGAGATCGCCGCGGCAGCCGAGCGCCTGCGCTGACGCCGCCGGGACGCAATTTTCCGACCGACTCCGCGTCGACTGCCCCGGTCTGGTGTTGAATGGGGCACCATGAGATCACTCCTTGGCGCAATCATCACAATCTCGGCCGTCGCCCTGGCCATTCCAGGGGTCGCCCTCGGCACCCTCTCGGAGATCGGCCTGACCGCAGCCGAGCAGGCCCAGAAGCCGCCGATGCAGCCGACCCCGAGCTGCCCGGCCAACCCGTGCCTGGCAGTCAGCCGGACCACCGGCTTCCAGCTCAAGGTCGCCGCTGAGAAGGATCTGCTCACCGTCCCGCGCGACGGGACCATCGTCGCCTGGTCGATCACCCTGGGCAACCCGGGCAAGAAGCAGATCGCCTTCTTCAACACCAACGAGGGTGGCCCCGCCTCGGCCGGCCTCGCCATCATCCGCGGCGGCGCGAAGCTCCAGTACCGGCTGCTCGCCCAGAGCCCGATCATTCCGCTCCAGCCCTACTTCGGCAAGACGGCCCAGTTCGCCCTGGCTCAGACGATCCCCGTCAAGAAGGGCAACCTCCTCGCCCTGACCGTGCCGACCTGGGCCCCGGCGCTGGCGCTCGGCTTCGGCAACGACGTGTCCTGGCGAGCGAGCCGTCCGAAGGGGAAGTGCACCGACACGACCACTCAGACGACGCAGACCAACGTCAACAGCATCGTCCAGTACGTCTGCCTCTACCGGACGGCGCGCCTCACCTACAGCGCGACGCTGGTCTCGACTCCCTGACGCAGCTCGAGCGGGCGCTCAGCGCCGGCGGAATCCGCACGAGCGCCCGCCGGGAACTCGACTCGGCGTGGACGGTGCGATTCCCCGGGACGCGATGCGGGATCCTGCTCGACCGCTACGCCTGGTAGCCCGGGCTCCCGGCGACTAGCAGGCGCCGGGGTTCTGGGCGCAGAAGCTCTGGAACTGCTTGGCCGAGCCGCCGGCGCCGCCGGTGTTCCCGCTCGCGCCGGTGGACGAGCCGGGGCTCGCGGTCGTCGAGCCGCCCGCGGTGGTTGACCCGGTCGTCGTCGACGGCGAGACCCCGCCGGTGTTCCCGCTCGCGGCGGTGGTCGTGCCCGTGCTGCCGGTCGTCGAGCTGCCGCTTCCGGTCGTCGAGCTGCCCGTGCCGGTCGAGGTGGACGAGCCGCTGCCCGAGCTCGAGGAGCCCGAGGACGAGGAGCCGGTCCCCGAGCCCGAGGAGGACGAGGAGGTCGTGTCGGTCGAGGTGGTGTCGGTGGTGGTGGTCGACGTCGTCCCCGTCGTCGTGCGGGCGGTGCTCGAGTCGACGGCCACCGAGCCGGTCGGCGGCGTGATGTCCGGGATCGTGTGGGGCACGGCGTCCGAGACCTGCGTCCCGCCGCAGGCGGCCAGGGCGGCCCCGCTCAGCAGCAACGCGCCGAGCTGGGGCAGTCGCCGTGCCACGCCGCCGCGCACCACTAGACCACTAGCTCCCGAGCGGATCCATGCGACGTCCGCAGCTCGGGCAGTCGTTGAGGTCCTTCTGGGCGAGCTGCTCGCACCAGGTGCAGAAGCGGAGGTTCTCCACCGACCAGGGCAGTCGCGACGGCGAGGGGGCGAGTGGGAGCAGCTTGCCGAGGACCTCGAGTGGCTCTCCGGTCGCGCGGTCGACGTACGTCCGCTCGCCGTCCGGCGCTTCGACGATCAGCTCGCGGCCGGTCGAGGGCGTGCGAAATCGGTAGCGCTGGCTCGTGCTCATGCGGGCAATCCTAGCGTCCTGCGCCGTCGGAATGGGCCGCTGACCGTTCGCTGTCGGAGCGCCTACGCTCCCCGGGAGTGCGCATCCTCATCTTCCACGGCTATCTCCTCGGGGGAACCGGCTCGAACGTCTACAACGCCTGCCTGGCCGCTGCCCTCTCCGGTCTCGGTCATGAGGTCCACCTTCTCTGCCAGGAGTCCGCCCCGGAGAAATACCCTTTCGTGGACGCGATCGGCTCCTGGGAGGACGGGCGGCTGCGCGTGCGCGTGGTCCGCGAGCCGGTGCGCGTCACCGTCTACCGGCCGGACATCGGGCCGCTGCTCCCGGTCTACGTGCACGACCGCTACGACGGCTTCGAGGTACGCACGTTCGGCGAGTGTGGGGCCGCGGAGATCGAGCGCTACATCGAGCGCAACGTCGCCGCGGTGGCCGAGGTCGCCGAGCGGGCCGAGGTCGACGCCGCGCTGGCCAATCACCTGATCATGGGGCCGGCGATCCTCGCCCGGGCGCTCGGCCCGGAGGGAACGCCCTACGCGGTCAAGGTCCACGGGAGCGCGCTCGAGTACGCGGTCAAGCCCGACCCCGAGCGGTTCCTCCCGTTCGCCCGGGAGGGCCTCGCGCCGGCGCGCGGGGTGCTCGTCGGCTCGCGGCACACCGCCGAGAGCCTGTGGGCGGCGATCGGCGACGACCGACTGGCCGACCGGACGCGGCTCGGCCCCCCCGGCGTCGATGTCCGGCGGTTCCGGCGTCGGGCGGTGGACTCGCTGCGGGGGTTGGCCGAGCGGTTGGCCGACGGTCCGGGCGCCGCGCCGGCCGACCCGGGCGACGGCTTCGCGCTCGACGCCGGGGCGGCCGGGCGGGCGCTGGCCGGCCTCGACCCCGACCGCGACCGGATCGTCACCTTCACCGGCAAGCTGATCGTCAGCAAGGGGGTCGACCTGCTGCTCGCCGCCTGGCCGCTCGTCCTCGCCCGGGTGCCGCGGGCGCGGCTGGTGATCGTCGGCTTCGGCGCCTACCGCGCCGGGCTCGAGCGGATGGTCGCGCTGCTCAGCGCCGGCGACCGCGCCGGGCTCGAGGCGCTCGCCGCACAGGGGCGCGGGCTCGAGGGGGGCGACGCCGGCGCGCTGCCGATGCTCCAGGGCTTCCTCGCCGGGCTCGGCGACGAGGCCTGGTGGCGCTACGCGGCGGCGGCGGCCAGGGCGGCCGCGACGATCGGCTTCACCGGTCGGCTCGAGCACGCGGACCTCGCCGAGCTCCTGCCCGCCTGCGAGGCGCAGGTCGTCCCGAGCACGTTCCCCGAGGCCTTCGGGATGGTCGCCGCCGAGGCCGCCGCCTGCGGCGTGCTGCCGATCTCCGCCGACCACTCGGGGCTGGCCGAGGTCACGCGCCGCCTGGCGGCGGCGGTCCCGCCAGAGGCCGCCGGTTGGCTCTCCTTCCGCCTCGGCCCGGGGGCGGTCGACGCGCTCGCCGCCCGCCTGATCGGCTGGCTCGAGGCGCCCCCTGAGCTCCGCGAGCGCACCCGCGCGGCCCTGGCCGGGGCGGCTCGGGAGGACTATTCGTGGGCGGGGGTGGCCCGGGGGGTGCTGGCCGCAGCGGCCGGCCGGCTCGACGGCCTCGCCGCGCCCTGATTCTCCCGGGCTCAGGGAGGCATCGGTCGGGCCGCACGGATAGAGTTCCCGCGCCGATGGCGATTGATCACGCTCACCCCCGACGGGGCACAGGCTGGGCAGTGGGGAGAATGGGTGCGGCGGTCGCCGGGGGAGCCCTTCTCGTCGCCCTGGGCGGCTGCTCGGTCAAGCGCGCGGAGAACATCGATCTCGTCGCCGGCAAGAAGGCGTTCGTCGCCAAATGCGGCTCCTGCCACGTCCTCTCCCGGGCCGGCACCAAGGGCAGCGTCGGCCCCAACCTCGACGAGGCGTTCCGCAACAGCATCGGCGTCGGCATCGAACGCAACACCCTGCGCGGCGTCGTCAACCAGCAGATCCTCTTCCCGGAGATCGGCGGCGTGATGCCGGCCAAGCTGGTCGGGACCAAGCTGGCCAAGGACATCTCCGCCTACGTCGCCTTCGCGGTCGACAAGACCGGGACGGACGCGGGGCTGCTGGGGAGCGCCGTGGCCGCCGCCGGGGCCGGCAAGCCCGCCGTCGAGACCGCGGGCACCCTCGAGATCGACGCCGACCCGTCCGGCCAGCTCGCCTACGTCACCAACAAGGCGACGGCCAAGCCCGGCTCGGTCACGATCAAGATGCAGAACAAGTCGGGCACCCCCCACAACATCGCCATCCAGCAGGGCACCGGAGCGAGCGGGCCGATCCTCGGCGCGAGCCCCATCGTCCCGAACGGCCTCGCGATGGCCAAGGTCACGCTCAAGGCCGGCACCTACACGTTCTTCTGCCAGGTACCCGGCCACCGCGTCGGCGGCATGCTGGGCACGCTGACCGTCAAGTAGCTCCCACCGCGTCCGGGGAGCGACACACCGGACTTCTCCGACTGACAAGCCTGCTACCGCTCAAATATTTCCTGACCCCGGGGGTGTTCGTGCGGGAGAAGGACGCCCCGGCGGCGACTTTCCCGGGCGCGACGTCCGCCTGAGGGCCGGCGCTCAGAGCGCTCTGGCGATCACCACGATGGCGATCAGGATGGCGAAGAAGATCACCACGTAGACCAGGAAGCGGAAGGCCTCGCCCTCCGAGCGGAGCGGATTCAGCACGTCGTTCAGAGGACGTAGACGGCGAAGAACACGACGATCCACATCACGTCGACGAAGTGCCAGTAGATCCCGGGCACCTCGACGCCGCGGTGCTGCTCCTGGCTGAAGTGGCCCTTGAACGAGCGCACCGTGACCATCGTGAGCAGGGTCAGCCCGACGAAGACGTGGGCCCCGTGGAGCCCGGTGAGGCCGTAGAAGATCGTGCCCTGGGCGCTGTCCTTGGGGGCGAAGCCGAGGTGGACGTACTCGTTGATCTGGACGAAGAGGAAGGTGATGCCCAGCAGCAGCGTCGAGAGGATGCCGGCCTTGAGGGCGAAGCGGTTGCCCGACTTGACGCCGGTCTCGGCCCAGTGGAGGGTCAGCGACGATGACAAGAGGATGCAGGTGTTGAAGGCGGCGACGCCGACCGGGATCGACGTCCCCGGCGCCGGCCAGGGATCGCCCTGAACGACGCGGATGAAGAAGTAGGCGGTGAAGAACGCCCCGAAGATCATGATCTCCGAGATGATGAAAAGCAGCATCCCGAGCAGCTGGGGCTCGACCCGCGAGGAGCGGTTGGCCTCCGGCGGGCCGTGGTGCTCGCCGTGGTCGTCGTGCTCGTGGCCGTGGATCTTGGGCGCGAGGCCTGCTGCTTCCACCTAGGCTCCGATCGGCTTCGAGGTCTGCGGCTCGGTCACCACGTGCTCGACCGGGCAGGCGGCGTAGCGCTGGACGCGCTCGATCAGATCCGCCCGCAGCCAGCCCGACCGCGTCTCGGGCAGGGTCGAGATGATCACGCGGTTGACCCGGAAGAACTGGAGGGCGTTCATCGTCGCGGTGAACGGATCCGGATCGCCGACGAGGCCCGAGGCGAGCAGGCCGGCCTCGTGGAGCGAGGCGAGGGCGCTCGCGAGGTGGGCGCCCGACTCGCGCGCCGCGTTGCCGTCGCCGCCCGACTGGGGTACCACGACGATGAACACGTGCTCGCCGCCGGCGGCCGCCTTCTCCTTGAGGTTGGCCAGGAGTGCCGGGCTGTCGGCCGTCTCGTTGGCCACCACCAGGGAGATGTCGTAGGGGAGACCCTCGGCGTCGATGTCGGTCACGACGTGCTGGACGGGGAGGCCCGACGCCTCGGCCACCCGGTCGACCAGGTCGCGCCGCAGCCAGCCGGAGGCGGTCGCCGGCAGGGTCGAGATGATGATCTCGTCGGGGGTGCGGTCGCCGATCGCGTCCATCGTCGCGGCGAAGGGATCGGGGTCGCCGACCTCGCCGGTGGCGTCGATGCCCTCCTCGAGCAGCAGCGCCAGGCCGAGCTCGAGCCGGGTCTGCGCGGCGGCGCGCGCCGTCTCGACGTAGATCACCGAGCCGTGGCGCGGCATGTTCTGGGGCACGACGAGGCGGACGTGGAGCGACTCGTGGACCTTCACCCGCTGGCGCAGCGCCTCGAGCATGCGCCGGCCGCCGACCGTCTCGTTCGCCACGACCAGTAGCTCGGCCATCTACTCGCCCGCCGGTATCGGCACGGTGCTGCCCGCCGAGCCGGTCTTGACCTCGGCGCCCCGGAAGACGCCGTGTACGGCCCCGGGGACGCCGTATTCGTACGGACCGCCGACCACGGTCGGGAGCGCGTCGAAGTTGAAGATCGGCGGCGGGGAGGAGACCTGCCATTCGAGCGTGAGCGCCCGCCACGGATTGGCGGCGGCGCGCGGGCCGCCGCGCCAGCTGGTGACCATGTTGTAGACGAAGACCAGCGTCGAGAGGCCGATCACGAAGCTGGCCATCGAGATCACCAGGTTCCACGTCGCGAACTGGGCCGAGTAGTCGGCCACCCGCCGCGGCATGCCCTGGAGGCCGATCAGGTGCATCGGGCCGAACGTGACGTTGAAGCCGACGAAGGTCGTCCAGAAGTGGATCTTGCCGAGGCGCTCGTCGAACATTCGCCCGGTCATCTTCGGGAACCAGTAGTAGACGCCGGCGTAGATCGTGAAGAGCGAGCCGCCGAACAGCACGTAGTGGATGTGGGCGACGATGAAGTAGGTCTTCGAGACGTGAAGGTCGAACGGGACCATGGCCAGCATCACCCCCGAGATCCCGCCGAGGGTGAACATGGTCAGGAAGCCGAGCGCGAAGAGCATCGGCGTGTCGAGGTGGAGGACGCCGCGCCAGAGCGTGGCCAGCCAGGAGAAGATCTTGATCCCGGTGGGCACGGCGATGATGCACGTCGTGATCATCATCGGCACGCGGATCCAGGTCTGGACGCCGGCCGTGAACATGTGGTGGGCCCAGACGGTGAAGCCGAGGGCGACGATGGCCAGCAGCGAGAAGGCCATCATCCGGTAGCCGAAGATCGGCTTGCGCGACTTGACGGCGAGGATCTCGCTGATGATCCCGAAGCCCGGCAGCATCATGATGTAGACGGCCGGGTGCGAGTAGAACCAGAAGACGTGCTGGTACATCAGCACGTCGCCGCCCTTGCCGGCCACGAAGAAGTTGAAGCCGAGCGACCGGTCGAGCAGGACGAAGAACTGCGACGCCGCGATGAACGGCGTGGCGATGACGACCAGGAGCGAGGTCGAGAAGTTGGCCCAGACGAGCAGGGGCATCCGGAAGAAGCTCATTCCGGGCGCACGCATGGTGATGATCGTCACGAGGAAGTTGAGCGCGGTGGCGATCGACGATGCCCCGGCGAACTGCACCCCGATCGTGAAGAAGTCCTGGCCTATCGGCGACGAGGTCGACAGCGGGGCGTAGGCCGTCCAGCCCGAGGCAAAGGACCCGCCGGGGGCGAAGAAGGAGGCCAGCATCATCAGGCCGGCGATCGGCAGCAGCCAGAACGAGAGGGCGTTCAGGCGCGGGAAGGCCATGTCGGGCGCCCCGAGCATCAGCGGGACGACGAAGTTGGCCAGGCCCGCGAATGCCGGGATGACAAACAGGAAGATCATGAGCGTGGCGTGGACCGAGAAGAGCCCGTTGTAGGTCTGCGGGTCGACGAACTGCGTCCCGGGGCGGGCGAGTTCCGCGCGCACGAGCATGGCCAGCATCCCGCCCACGAGGAAGAAGAAGATCGTGGTCACCAGGTACTGCACTCCGATCACCTTGTGATCGGTGTTGACCCGGAAGTAGTCCTTCCAGCTGCGCGCGCCGTGACCCGAGTGATCCTCGGGCTGGGTGGCCGAGCCCACCATGTAGCGCACCCAGTAGTCGAACGCGCCGATGCCTGAAAGGAAGCCGAGCGGCGCCATCGTCAGGAACGCAACGGTGATGAGCGGCGGCCACGACCACACTTCCCAGCCCGCGATCGCGCGGAGGCCGGTGACGAGGCCGATTCCGAGCGCGGCGAAGAGTGCCGTCATCCAGACGGCGCGGATCCACCCAGGCCCGAGCAGCAGGCGCCGGCCGGTCGACCGAGGCGGCCGTGGCTCGTGCTGAAGGTGCTCGTGCTCGTGCAGAACTCGGCTCACCCGGTTCCTCCTCCTCGCTGGCCCTCGACGAGATACTGCACGAGCG
>JBPCNA010000130.1:0-49540 GCA_051001735.1 Solirubrobacteraceae bacterium | reverse complement strand
GCTGCGAGCCGGGCGCGGCGGGCGGTCTAGGCACGCGCGGCGGCGGAGGGCTCGGCGGACCGCCGGCCCGGACCGCCGGGCCTTCGGTGATCCGCCCGCGGGGAACCTCCGACCGAAGCCGGCGCAGCGGGGGCGAGCTCGCCGCAGCGGCGCCGGGAAGGGCGCCCATGTTCCCGAGGAAGGGAAGCGTGTCCGGCGCGAGCTCGCCGTGGAGGAGCCAGTGCTCCGCCGCGGCACTCATGCCCGGCGGCCGGAACGTCTCGACGGCGGAAGGCCGGCTGGGCTCGGCATCCACCCGCGCGACCGGCGGCGGCGGCGCGGCCAGCCGCGTCGCCGCCGCGAGCAGCTTCGGAAGTCTACGCTCGGCCACCGTCTCCGCAAAGCGGCCCCCACCGGCCCCGGCCAGCCGCTGGGCGCGGGCGAGCAGGCGGTCGGCCACCGACCACGGGCGCCCGAGGTTCGGCGTCTCGGTCATGCCTCGACCCCAGCCGCCAGCGTGTCCGCCTCACGCAGGAATCTCCGGCGATCGTCGTGCTCGAGGTCGAGCAGCGTCTCCAGGGGCCAGTGGAAGTGAAGCGCGAGGCGGGCCATCTCCGCGAACAGCTCGGGCGGAGACGGCCTCATGCTTTTACCGACGGCCCGTCCCGGATCTCACTGAGGTCGACTTCGAACTCACCGTTGCACTCGGGGCAGGAAACGACGCCGACCGACTCGGCCGACGTATTGAGACGCTCGTAGAGCTGCTGGAGGTGGTCGAAATCGGCCGCGTAGAGCCGCTCGACCAGATCCGGGGTGACGGCCGTGATGGTTCCGATCCTCGTGACGACTCGGGCGAGGAGAAGCACGGTCAGGTAGGCCGCGTTCTGGCGGACGGCCGGATCGCGCATCGGCTCGATCTCGTCGCGGGCCGTCGCCAGACGCATGCTCCCCTCCCGATGAACGGTTCCGTCCTCGTCGAGGAATCCCCGCGGCAGGCTGAAGGCGTACTCCGTCCTCATGACCGGTCTACGAGACCCGCTCGAAGCCCTCGTGCGTGATCTCGATCTCCTCGAGGAGGATCTCGTTCGAGTCGGCGCTGACCCCCGGCGAGCTGTACTTGCACGGCCAGCCGCGGATGAACTTGTACACCGAGACCGGCGCCCCCATCGAGTCGATCAGGGTGATCGTGCCGTCCTTGCGGGCAGTGGCGATGCCGCCGCTGACGACCATCTGCCGCCATTCCCACAGGACCTTGCTCGTGTCGACGCCGCGCTTGAGCGTGAGGTTGTTCCACTTGAGCTGGCCCGGGATCTTCTGGATCACGGTCTTGCCCGAGGGGTCGGTCGAGCGGTGCTCGATGACCTCGTTCTCGCTGCCCAGCCCGTCGAACTCCTTGAAGTAGCCCGCCGTCTCAGCGCCGCCGAGGCTGAGGTGGAACATGAAACTGCCGCTGAGTGTCTGGTCCGCGCCGACTGGAGACATCTTCGGTCCTCCTGTTTGATCAAAGGGTTGGGTCGAGATAGGTCGGCGGAGCTAGCTCTCGCCGCCGCCGCCGCCGGACTCCATCTGGAGCTGGGTGAGGCGGAAGACGACGAACTCGGCCGGTTTGACCGGCGCGATGCCGATCTCGCAGGTGACCTGCCCGGCTTCCACCAGGTCGGGCGGATTGGTCTCCTCGTCGCACTTGACGTAGAACGCCTGCTCGGGGCTGGCTCCGAAGAGCGCCCCGCTCCGCCAGACGCGGGTGAGGAAGTTGGTCGCCGAGATCTGGAGAGACATCCACAGCCGCTGGTCGTTGGGCTCGAAGACCGCCCACTGCGTCCCCTGCATGATCGACTCGGAGATGAAGTTGAAGAGCCTCCGCACGTTGATGTAGCGCCACTCCGGGTCGCTCGACAGGGTCCGGGCCCCCCACACGCGGATGCCCCGCCCGGGGAAGGCGCGGATGCAGTTGACCCCGACCCGGTTGAGCTCGCCCTGCTCGGGGCCGGTGACCTGGAAGCCGAGCCCGTTGGCCCCGAGGACCACCTCGTTGGCCGGCGCCTTGTGGACACCGCGGACCGAGTCGGTCCGCGCCCAGATGCCGGCCAGGTGGCCGCACGGCGGCACCATCAGCGGGCGCCTGCGGATCGGGTCCATGACCTCGATCCACGGGTAGTAGAGGGCGGCGAACTTCGAGTCGTAGCCCGCCACGTTCATCCGCCACTCGAGCACCTCCTGCGGCATCAGCCCGGCCGGCGGGTCGATGAACGCCATGCGGTCGCCGGAGCTCTCGCAGGCCGCGATCATCTTCCCCTGGAGGTCCCGGACCATCGCGTCGTCGCCGTTCTGGGAGATGTTCGTGAGGTCGGGCACGCAGAGCATCGTCACCTCGTCGACCGCCGCGATCCCGCCCATCCCCGTCCGCCGCGCGACGTCGCCCTCGATGTCCGCGGCGTCCAGCACCTCGCCGACCGCCGCCGGGACGCTCAGCTCGTAGGTGCCGGGTCGCGGCGCCTTCTGCTCGGGCGTCGCGCTCCCCTCCTCCTCGATCTGGATCAGCTTCGAGGCGGCGTTCACCTTGGTGGCGATGTAGTTGCGGCCCTTCTTCAGGCTCAGACCGCCGTGCTCCTCGCTCTCCGGCCCCGCCGTGATGATCAGCCGGTAGGTCGGCGACTCGCCGCCGCCGGAGGCGGCCGAGCCGGGCTCGATCTCCTCGGCCAGCTCGATCTTGATCGGCTCGGCGGCCCCTTCGAGAGCGACCGCCCGGAACGCCTCGACGCCCTCCTCGGTGCGCGCCGGAAGTTGCGCGACGGCGCGCTTGGTCTCGCCGTTGGCGCCGACCCGCACCACCCAGCAGACCGTGCCGCCGTTGTGGAAGAAGCCGTAGAGCGCGTGGGCGAGGTAGGCGCCCTCCATGAACGGACCGGCCTCGGGATCGCCCGGATCGCTGAACGTCCGCGCGAACTGCGTCCAGTTCGACATGCGCATCGGCGTGTTCAGCGGCCCGCCGGGCGCCAGGCCGACGAACGCGGCCACAGAGGTGCCCACGCCCTCGATCGGCTTCGACTGGGCGGGGATCTCCTCTACGTAGACGCCTGGCGTGAGATAGGACGGCATGTCACTCCTCTGGGTGTGGTCGAGTGGGGGCGAGCTCTGCGAGCAGCACCTCCGAGATGGGCGCACGCATCCGGCGCGGGGACGCGGCCCGCGGATCGAGCACGTTCAAGCCGTGCTCGTCGCGCAGGAAGAAGATGAGCTTCACGGCCGGCACAGCCGCCCGCAGTCGCTCGGCGAGGTCGGCCGAGCCGAGCTCGTCGCTTCCCAGCACGATCGCGTCCGGGCATGCCTGCCGGGCGGTGAGGACGACGCCGTCGTCGTCCAACTCGTGCCCGAGCACGTCGATCTGGTCTTCGGCGAGGGTCCGGACCAGGCCGAGCCGGACCATCGGCTCCACGTTGGCCAGCATCACGCGCGTCCGCCGGGTCTCTCCTTCGGGCATCGCCGGACTCTCGCCAGGACGGGCCGGGCCCACCAGAACCGGCGGGACAGCGATTGGGGCAGCGCCGGCTGCCCGATCGGTCAGCCGGCTCGCGCCGGCGCGGCGAGGCGGATGTCGGCCCCGGGGCCGGGCACCGCCAGCACGGCCTCGCCGGCCGCCCCGTCGGGGCCGCGGGCCAGGCAGCGATGCCGCCCCGCCGGGACGCGGGCGAAGCGAAAGCGCCCGTCGGCGTCGCTCTCGCCCCAGACGCCGAGGTCCGCCAACGCGACCCAGGCCTTGGCCACCGGAGCGCCCCCTTCGTCGATCACCGAACCTCCGGCATGGTGGTACTCCTCGATCGACGAGCGCCCTCCGCCGTCGCGCTGGCCGAGGCGAACCGTGGCCGTTCGCACCTCTGGGCCGCGCTCGTAGCTGACACCGGGCTCGCAGGCGAGAGTCACGATGTAGTCGATCGCCACCCGGTAACTCCCGCCGACGGCGTTCCAGAAGTCCGCCTTGTCGTCGCCCTTGGCCTGGCCCACCCGCGTGGTCAGCGGGTAGCGCTGGGCGACGGGATCGCCGAGTGTGCCGGCGAGCATCTCCGGCGGAAAGCGCTCGTAGGCGTAGAGAACCGCGAGGACCTGGGAGAGCATCCGGTGCTCGTCCTCGACGGCGCGGGCCCAGGCGGTGATCGCGTACGAGGCGTCGAGTCGGAGCGGCGGCCGCTGGAGCAGGGAGCGCCCGTCACCCCGCTCCTCGCGCCACTCGCGCTGGCGCAGGTCGGGCGACTCGCGCAGGTCGTAGAGGAAGATGTTGACCGTCGGCATGGTCAGCGCCCCCGCCCACTCGGAGGTCGGTGCGTCGAACGCCACCGCGACCCCGTCGAATCCCTGGCGGGCGAGCTCGCGCCGCAGGAGGGAGCGCAGCGACTCGTCGAGGTCGGCGAGCATGGTGTTCAGCGGCACCGAGATCGTGAGGCTCACGGGGCCGACGTTAGCGACAGCGTCTGGCGCCCCCTAGGCCGTCCAGGCGTCCGTGCGGGCAAACTCCCTGGCCGAAACGGGCAGTTCGCGTGCCCCGGACGGGCAGGCTTAGGACGCCGGGCCGGCGGCGGACTTGAGTCGGAGGCCGGCGTGCTCGAAGTCGGCGCCGAGGGTGAGGCGACCGAGCTTCGTGTACTCGGCAGCCACGCCCGCGATCAGGTGGCGCATGCCGATGCTCGTGCCGTCCTCGGCGGCGAGGAAGGCCGCCGACAGCGAGCAGTTGCGGATCGAGCCACCAGACAGCTTGAAGCGCTCGGCGAGGAAATCGATGTCGACGTCCCGGTCGATCGGCGCCCCGGGCGGCAGCACGGCCCGCCAGATCGCACTGCGGTACTCCGGCTCCGGGAACGGGAACTCGACGGCAAAGTCCAGGCGCCGGAGGAAGGCGTCGTCGATGTTGCTGCGGAAGTTCGTCGCCAGGATAACCGCGCCGGCGTAGTTCTCCATCCGCTGGAGGAGATAGGAGACTTCGATGTTGGCGTAGCGGTCGTGGGCATCGCCGACCTCCGAGCGCTTGCCGAACAGCGCGTCGGCCTCGTCGAAGAAGAGGATCGCGTTGGAGCCGGTGGCCGCGTCGAAGATCCGGTCGAGGTTCTTCTCCGTCTCCCCGATGTACTTCGAGACGACGGCGGCGAGCTCGATCCGGTAGAGCTCGAGACCGAGCTCGCGGGCCAGCACCCGTCCGGTCATCGTCTTGCCGGTCCCCGATTCACCGAAGAAGAGGATCTTCAGGCCCTGGCCGTGTCCGACCGTACGGTCGTAGCCCCAGCCGGAGAGGACGAGGTCGCGGTGGCGCAGGTGCGCCGAGACGGACCGCAGCGAATCGAGCTGCCGCCGCGGCAGCACGAGATCGTCCCAGCCGTTGCTCGACTCGATCCGGGTGGCCAGCTCCTCGAGGCGGCGGCTCGACGCCTGGCGGGCGCCGTGGTGCAGGTCGTCGCCGTCCGGCCTGGTGCGGCCGGCGGCGAGGGCGACCAGCTCGGCGACCTCGACCGCGTGGGCGATCTGCCCGGCGCTGAGGAGGAACTTCGCCGCCACCTCCTCGCAGTCACCTCCCTCGGTACGGGCCGACCAGATGACGAGGCGCTCGGCGAAGGACGGCGGCGGCACCTCGACGAGGATGGTCTCGAGGTCGCGGAGGCCGACGAAGTCGGCGCGCGAGGCGCCGCAGACCAGCACCCGCTCCCGGCTCGCCGTCAGCGCCGCCGCCGTCTCCGCGCCCTCGGACGGCGACAGCGTCCCCGTCAGCTCGAAGCACGCGCGGCAGCCCATCAGCGCGGCCGCGAGCCTCAGGTCGTTCATCGTCTCGGGGGCACGCGCGACCGCCGCGGCGGCTAGGAGCAACGGCTTCCCGACCGCGAGCGCGAGGACCTCCGCTGCGTCGGGGCCGGCGACGAGGATCGGCAGCCTCCCGGGCGCGGCCAGCAGCGAGCGCAGCTCGGCGAGCGCTCCGCCGCGGCCCGGGTCGATCAGGGCGACGCCGACCGTCCGCGCCTGGCCGGCCAGGCGGTCGCCGTCGAGCGCGGCCCCGAGCACCCAGGCGGCCAGGCGGTCGGCCGGCTTGGCCGCGCGATCGGCCAGCGCCGTCTGCTCATCGCCGTCGATCAAGCGAAGGGCGCCCGTGCGGCGGAGCGGCCGCTCCCCGGCGAAGCGATCGAGCACATCGGCCTGGGTGTTCTCGCCGTCGGCGAGCAGCCGGGCGGCGAGGCGGGGGCTGACCAGCCGGCGGGTGACGTCGTCGTGGAGGTAGGCGACCAGGCGACCGAACCGCGGGTCGAGCTCGGGGGCCAGGCAGAGGGCGAGCAGGCGGGCGTCGAGCTCGCCGAGGCCCAGCAGCGCGGTCGCCGCGCCGAGCCGCGCATCGAGACCCTCCTCCGCCCGGTCCCGGGCGAGCGAAACCGCGAGCTCATCCGAGATGTAGAGCCCGCGAAACGGGTCTGCCGGGTTCGGATCGGTGGTGGCGACGTGCTCGACCGCGGCCCGCACCCGCGCCTCGATCTCCGCGAAGCGGAGCGTCGGCTGCTCCTCGCGTCGCCGGCTTTCCATCGCGGTCGAGGATAGGGCGGCCCGCCGGCGGGCGCAAACGCCGCCGACGGCCGTCGGTCGATCAGCGCACCGCTGCACTAGGCTGGCTCTGCCGTGCCCTACGTCCGTGACCCGCGCGTCGACGCCTACATCGACGCCCTCCCCGACTGGCAGCAGGCGACCTGCCACGCGGTCCGCGAGCTCGTCCATGCCGTCGACCCCGAGGTCGCCGAGACGATCAAGCGCACCACCCGGCCGTACTTCGTGCTCCAGGGCAACATCTGCGCCCTCCTCGCGGCGAAGGACCACGTCAACGTGTTTCTCTACGACGGCGCGGTCGTCCCCGATCCTGAGGGGATCATCACCGGCGGACACGACAACAAGACCGCCCGGACGGTCGCGTTCAAGCGGGGCGAGGCGATCAACGCGCCGGCGCTCACCAACATGTTCAAGGAGATCATCGCCAACAATCGCGCCGGCGGTTGGCGCAAGCGCAAGCCCGACGCCTGATCGCCGGTGAACCAGCTTCAGGCGGGCCGGGCGCCCGCGCTCGGATCGTCCGCGGCGGTGTATTCCGGCAGCGGGCGGATCATCAGGTAGCCGACCAGGGCGGCGGCGGCCAGGACGACCAGCGCCACGCGGGCGCCGTGGGCGGGATCGAGGATGTGGAAGTGGTCGAGGACGAAGATCGTCCCGCCCCAGAGGACGAGCGGGCCGATGCCGCTCGAGACCCGGCCGATCAGCGAGAAGAACGCGAAGACCTCCCCCCGCTGATCTTCGGGCACCGCCCGGATCATGTAGACGCGGTCGGCCGTGTGGATCGAGCCGAAGCTGATGCCGATCAGCGGCCCGGCGAGCCAGAGGAGCTCGGGGATGCCCGTCACGCCGGTGAGGAGGAGCGTCCCGACGACGAGCAGGATCGTCGCGTTGAGCACCCGCTTCGGACCGAGCAGCCGGGTCGCGCGCGCGGCGCCGAGGGCACCGATCACCGAGAAGGCGATCGACAGATCGAGGACGAGCGTGACCTGGGCCTCGTCGAAGTGGGCGGTGCGTTTGGCGTAGACGGTCAGGAAGACCGCGATCGTGCCGATCGCGTCGACGTAGAAGAAGCGGGCGAGGATGAAGCGCCCGTACGCCTCGGTGCGCACCCGCCGGATGCCGCTGCGCACGTCGGCCACCGCGGCGGCAACCGCCGCCGCCACCGCCGGGCGCCGCCGGGGCCCCCGCTCCTTGACCCAGAGGAAGCACGGGACGGCGAAGACGAGCCACATGATCGCCGTGGGCACGAACGCCGACTGGTCGTCGGCGGTGATCACGGCGGCGAAGACGAAGCTCGCGATCGCCACGCCGACGTAGCCGGCGGCCACGCCGATGCCCGAGACCTTCGGCTGCTCCTCCGGCGGCGCGATCCGCGCGAGCATCGGGTCGTACTGGGCGACCGCCGCCTGATAGCCGAAGATCGCCAGGCCGGCGATCGCCAGGCTGGTGACGAGACGGAAGGCAACGACGCCGAGGAGCCCCGTCATCGCCACGCTCAGCGCGGTGAAGGCGATCAGGAAGGGCTTGCGCCGGCCCACGGCGTCGCTCAGCGCGCCGAAGACCGGGAGGGCGACGAGGAGGGCGAGCGAGACGCCGAGCCCCATCAGGCCGATGACGTAGTCGGGATGGTGCTGCTGATTGATGACCCAGTCGTTGAAGTACCGCGTCACCACCGCGTAGGAGAAGATCGTGTGCGCAAAGTCGAAGGCGATCCAGCTGATGACGGGCAGCGAGAGGAGCCGCCAGGCGGCCGGCGCTGGCGCGACCGGACTGTCCTCGGTCCGCAGCATCAGCGCGCCACGCCGGCTGCCGGCCGGGCCAGGAGATAGCCCCCGAACGCGATCAGCCAGACGTCCTGCGGATAGGCCGCGACGCGCTCCATGCCGCCGAGGCCGACGCCGAGGTAGGCGTGCCCCAGAAAGAGCGCCAGCCCGCCGACGCCGACCGCGCCCGCCGCGAGCGTGGAGGCGCGCAGGCCGGCGGGCAGCTCCGGCAGCGAGAGGCCGAGCACGAGGAGACCGAGATTGCCGAGCACGAACGGCAGGGCCGCCCCGCCCACGTGGGCCAGGCCGACCGTGTTCTCGGGAAACAAGCCGACGAGGACCGTGCCGACGCCGGCGAGCGCCATGAACGCGAAACCCGTCTCGGCCGCGCGCCCGGCCGCCAGCCGCCGGCCGATCAGGACCGCCCCCGCGAACATCGACAGGCCCAGCAGCACGAAGGAGGCGTTCATGACGAGATGGAGGGGCGAGCACACCGACCGTCCGCTGAAGCGGGCGCAGCGCGTGTTGCCGAGGTCGCTGATCGCATTCGCGCTCCAGCTGTACGGGCGCTCCCACGCGGCGGCCACGATCACCTGGACGGCGAAGTACTGGGCGCTGAGGAGCCAGAGGACCGGCCCGCTACGGGGGCCGCTGCGGAGCACGGGAGGCCAGCCTATTGGTCGGCGCTGCCGGCCTCGCGCACGACGAGCAGCAGATCTCCCGAGTCGACGTGTGTTCCCGCCCCGGCGACGATCTCCTCGACCTCGCCGTCGATCCTGGCGCAGACCTCGAGCTCCATCTTCATCGCCTCGATCGAGAGCACCGGGTCGCCCTTGGCCACGCGGTCGCCGGCGGCGACCGAGATCGACGCCACCACGCCCGGCACCGGGGCCGCCAGCTGTCCGAGGTCGCTCTCGTCGGCCCTCCGCGGCGCCGGCTTGGTCGGCTCGAGACTGAGGTCGCGGACCTTGACCTCCCGCGACTGGCCGTTGAGCTCGAAGTAGAGCGAGCGCCAGCCGTCGGAGTCGTGATCGCCGACCGCGAGCAGCCGGACCAGCAGCTTCTTCCCCCGCTCGATCGCGATGGCGTGCTCGTCGTCCTGGCTGAGGCCCCAGAAGAAGACTGGCGTCGGAAGTACGCTGACATCGCCGAACCGGCGCTGGAAGTCGGCGAGGTCGACGAAGACCTTCGGGTACATCAGGTACGACGCGAGCTCCCGGTCGCTCACCGGCCGGCTCACCTTCTCTTCCACCTCCCGGCGGGCCGCCTCGAAGTCGACCGGCTCGAGCAGCTCGCCCGGTCGGACGCTCAGGTGCTCACCGCCCTTGAGCACCTTCCGCTGGAGCTCCCGCGGAAAGCCGCCCGGCGGCTGGCCGAGGTCCCCGCGGAAGAAGCCGACGACCGACTCCGGGAAGGCGATCTCCCGCTCGGGGTCGAGGATGTCCTCCGGCGTGAGATCGTTGGTCACCATGAACACAGCGAGGTCGCCGACCACCTTCGAGGTCGGCGTGACCTTGACGATGTCGCCGAACATGTCGTTGACGTCGGCGTAGGCCCGGGCGATCTCGCGCCATCGGGTCTCGATCCCCAGCCCCCGCGCCTGCTGGCGCAGGTTCGTGTACTGCCCCCCGGGCATCTCGTGCTCGTAGACCTCCGAGGCGCCGGCCCGGTTGTCGCTCTCGAACCCCGCGTACTGGCGGCGCACCACCTCCCAGTAGGCCGCCGCGTCGTCGAGCGACGCGCGCGTCAGGCCGGTGTCCCGCTCGGTGTGGCGGAGCGCCTCGACGATCGCCCCGAGGTTCGGCTGGGAGGTCAGCCCGCTCATCGGATCCATCGCCGCGTCGACCGCGTCGACACCCGCGTCGGCCGCGGCCAGGATGCTGGCCGCCGCCGCCCCGCTCGTGTCGTGGGTGTGGAAGTGCACGGGGATGCCCACCTCCTCGCGCAGGGCCGCCACGAGACGCCGCGCGGCCTCGGGCTTGCACAGGCCGGCCATGTCCTTGATCCCGAGGACATGGGCGCCGGCATCCTCGAGCTCGCGGGCCAGCCCGACGTAGTAGCCGAGGTCGTACTTGGACCTGGCCGGGTCGAGGATGTCGCCGGTGTAGCAGATCGCCGCCTCGCAGAGGGCGCCGGCCTCGAGCACGGCGTCCATCGCCACCCGCAGGTTCTCGACCCAGTTCAACGAGTCGAAGACCCGGAACAGGTCGACGCCGGCGTCGGCGGCCTCGGCCACGAAGTAGCGCACGACGTTGTCGGGGTAGTTGGTGTAGCCGACCGCGTTCGAGGCCCGCAGCAGCATCTGCAGGAGGACGTTGGGGACGGCCTCGCGCAGGGCGGCGAGCCGGTCCCACGGATCCTCCTTGAGGAAGCGCATGGCGACGTCGAACGTCGCGCCGCCCCAGCACTCGAGCGAGAGCAGGCCGGAGAGCTCGCGGGCGTAGAACGGGGCGATCGGCACGAGGTCGGCCGTCCGCACCCGCGTGGCCAGCAGCGACTGGTGGGCGTCGCGGAAGCTCGTGTCGGTGACGAGCAGCCGCTGCTCGTTGCGCATCCAGCCCGCGAAGCCGGCGGGACCGAGCTCCCGCAGGAGGTCGCGCGTGCCCGCTTCCAGCGCCCGGCGGGACGCCGCGGGCACCGGGGGCAGGGGCAGCGGCCCGGGGTCGGCGTGGCCTGCGACCTCGGGATTGCCGTTGACCAGCACACCGCCGATGAACTCGAGCAGGCGCGTCGACCGGTCCGGCGCCTCGCCGAGATCTAAGAGCTCGGGGGTCTCGTCGACGAACCTGGTCGTGACGTCGCCGGTCCGAAAGCGCGGATGCCCGATCAGCCGCTCGAGGAACCTCAGATTCGTCTTGACGCCGCGGATCCGGAACTCCCGGAGCGCGCGATCCATCCGCGCCACCGCCTCGTCGGAGGTCGGGGCCCACGCCGTGATCTTCTCGAGCATCGAGTCGTAGAACGGGGTCACCACGGCGCCGGTGTAGGCGGTCCCGCCGTCCAGGCGGATGCCGAAGCCCGTCGCCGCCCGGTAGGTGGTGATCCGCCCGTAGTCGGGGGCGAACTGGTTCGCCGGATCCTCGGTGGTGACCCGGCACTGCATCGCGTGCCCGTTGAGGCGCAGGTCGTCCTGGGCGGGCACGCCGCTCTCCGGCGTGCCGATCGACGCCCCCTCGGCCAACCGGATCTGCGCCTTGACGAGATCGACCCCGGTGACCACCTCGGTCACCGTGTGCTCGACCTGGATGCGGGGGTTCACCTCGATGAAGAAGAAGCGGCCGTCGTCGGCGTCCTGGAGGAACTCCACCGTCCCCGCGTTGCGGTAGCCGGCCTCCCGGGCCAGGCAGACCGCGGCCCCGCGGAGCTCCTTGCGTGGGGCTGGGTCGAGCGCCGGCGCCGGCGCGCGCTCGACCACCTTCTGGTGGCGCCGCTGCACCGTGCAGTCGCGCTCGTAGAGATGCACGACGTTGCCCGCCTCGTCGCCGAGGATCTGGACCTCGAGGTGGCGCGCGCGGCGCACCAACAGTTCGAGGAAGACATCGTCGCGGCCGAACGCGGCCGCGGCCTCCCGACGGGCGGCGACGACCTGATCGACGAGCTGAGCCGGGTCATCGACGACCCGCATGCCGCGCCCGCCGCCGCCCCAGCTCGCCTTGATCATCAGCGGATAGCCGAGCTCGGCGCCGAGCCGCTCCACCTCACCGGCGTCGGCCGGGAGCGCCGCGGTGGCCGGCATCACCGGCACTCCGGCGCGCTCGGCGAGCTCGCGGGCGGCGACCTTGTCGCCGAGTCGCTCCATCACCGCGACGGGCGGGCCGATCCACACCATCCCCTCGCCCAAACACGCCTCGGCGAACTCGGGATCCTCCGCCAGGAACCCGTAGCCCGGGTGGATGGCGTCCACGCCGGCGTCGAGGGCGACCCGAATGATGTCCTCGGTCCCCAGATAGGCCTGCACCGGCCCGCGGCCCCGCCCGACGAGGTACGCCTCGTCCGCCTTGTAGCGATGGAGCGCAAAGCGGTCCTCGTAGGAGTAGATCCCGACCGTCCTCACCCCAAGCTCGGCGGCGGCGCGAAACACCCGGATCGCGATCTCGCTGCGGTTGGCCACAAGCAGCTTGCGGATCCGCTCCACCCGACGAGGATAGACCGCGAGCGCCGGGGCGCAGCGCCTCGGCGTCAGCGCCCGACTACGTTCACGGCGTAGGTGAAGTCGACGTGAGCGAAGGCGAGACCGGTGGCCTGCTCGAACGCGTCGCCCGAGACCTCGCGCCGATGAGTCTCGGCACCGGCGCCGGTCATAGGCCGTACAACCCACCACGCAGGAGGACAGACGAGTGACCACCACGGCCAGCCGTATCAGCCAGATCAACCTGGTGATCATCCCCTCGACCGACCAGGACCGGTCGATCGACTTCTACGAGAAGCAGCTCGGCTTCGAGAAGCGCACCGACGTCGCCTTCGGCGATCAGTACCGCTGGGTGGAGGTCTATCCGCCGAGCGGCGAGACGGGCATCGCCCTGGCGCCGCCCCGCGAGGGCGACGCGGTCGGCGTCCAGACCGGGATCAGCCTGACCACGGACGACATCGACGCCACCCACGCCGGACTCGAGCAGGGCGGGGTCGACGTCGACGCCGAGGTCTCACGGATGGGCGAGCCGGTGCCCCCGATGTTCTGGTTCCGCGACCCCGACGGCAACACCCTGTTGATCGTCGAGGAGAGCTGAACCGGTCCAGCCGCGCGTAGGCGACCGGGGGCGGGGGCCGCCCGCTTGCCTACGGCGGACTATTTCGGCGGCAGCGACCGGGCGAAGTCGGTCCCGCGTCTGACCCACTCCGCCAGCTCGGCGTCGGTCTCCAGGGCCTCCGGCGCCACGGTGATCCATCCGTCCATCGTCCGTCCGCCCATCTCCATCAGGGTCACGTGCGGCGCGGCCAGGTACTTGTCGGTGTCGCCCGGGTCGACCCGAACCAGGAGGCCGCCGTTGCGCGAGGCGCTGACCGACATGTGGCCGTGGAGGAGGAAGGCCAGGCCCCCGAAGATCTTCTTCTCGGTGATCGACTCCTCGGCGGCCAGCAGCTCGCGCAGGCGGTTCGCCAGATCCTCGTCGTAGGGCATGGTCGGCGAGCCTAGCGCGCCCCCAGTCGGTTAGTTGCGGCGCCGCTCGTAGTCTCAGTGTCGCCAGCGCCCGCCCACCGCGTCCCAGGAGCCCATCGATGACCGAAACCGCCACCTCTCTCATCACCGGCGTCGACTTCGTCAGCGTCCCCGCGATCGACTTCGACGAGTCGGTCCACTTCTACGGCACGGTCCTCGGCCTCCCCCTCGTCAAGCGGTGGGGCAAGATGCCGGGCGCCGAGTTCCAGGCCGGCAACCTCACGCTCGCGATCATGCATCCGCCCGCCTTCGGCCAGGAGTTCCACGCCCACCGCCTACCGCTCGTCTTTTCGGTCGACGACGTCGCCGCCGCCCGCGCCGAGCTCGAGGCCAAGGGCGTCAAGTTCATCAGCGACATGATCGACAGCGGCTTCTGCCACCAGGCGATCTTCCTCGACCCCTCCGGCAACTCGCTCGATCTCCACCACCGCTACGGCCCCGGTCCGAGCTGACCTCAGTCAGTCGGGGTCGAGCACCTCGACGCCGAGCGCCGCCGCCCAGACGCCGGCCAGCTCGACGATCGCCGGCCACTCGAGCGCCGCCCCCCGCAGGTTCTCGACCCCCTGCAGCTCCGCGAGCTCGCAGCGGCGGAACTCGCACCGCTGCAGTCGCGCGCCGCGGAAGTCGGCCCGGCGCAGGTCGCAGTCGTCGAAGCGGACGGAGTCGAGCCGGGCGTCGAGGAAGTCCGTCTGGGCGAGCAGGCAGCCCTCGAAGGTCACCCGCGTCAGCCGCGACGACGCGAACGACGCCAGATCGACCCGGCCGCCGCGGACGGTCACGTCGGACAGCGTCGCCTCGGACACCCGGATCCCGGTCATCCGGCAGGCGCTGAGCGTCGCGCGCCGGACATCCGCCCGGCGGCTTTCCAGATTGGCGAGGTTGCAGCCGGCGAACTCGACGTCGGCGGCCGAGAGCTCATCCAGATGTGAGCCGGACGGGTCGACCCTCACGAGCCGCGCCGTCTCGAGCCGGACGCCCCGGGCCCGCTGGTCGGGCAGCGCCGCCTCGGTCAGCTCGAGCTCGAGCAGCCCGACGTCATGGGCCAGCGAGCCGATCTCGCCCGCGGCGAGCTCGCGTGGCAGGTCGGGTCGCTGCGGGGCGTGCGCGGCACGGCGCATCTCCGGTCAGGCCACCACGGGGCGCGACCCGTTCACCACGCCGACCGCCGCACCCCCCGACGAGAAGCGCATGACCCCGTCGTCGACCGATCCGTAACGGAGCGCCCCGAGGTCGGCGGCGTAGTTCATGCGCAGGCGCCAGGGCGCCCGCGATCCCGCCTTCGGCAGCCCGGGCAGCGACCGCAGCACGTAGCCGGCCTGGAAGTCGAGCAGCGGCTGCCGCTCGATCGTCGGGTCGTCGTTGCGCGGGACGCACTGGACATAGCCACGCCGATCCATGTGCGACAGCAGCCGGCCGACGTACTCGCCGGTCAGGTCGGCCTTCAACGTCCACGAGGCGTTCGTGTAGCCCAAGGCGAACGCGAAGTTCGGCACGCCCTCGATCATCATTCCCTTGTAGGCCATCGACCGCGGCAGGTCGACCGCCTCGCCGTCGACGAACAGCTTGGCCCCGCCGAACATCTGGAGCCGCAGGCCGGTCGCCGTGACGATCACGTCGGCTTCGAGCTCCGCCCCCGACCGCAGGCGGATCCCCGTCTCGGTGAACGTCTCGATCTCGTCGGTGACCACCGCGGCCCGGCCCGCCCGGATCGACGCGAACAGATCGCCGTCGGGCACCAGGCACAGGCGCTGGTCCCACGGGTCGTAGCGCGGGTTGAAGTGGCGGTCGACGTCGTAGCCGGCCGGCAGCTGGAGCGCCGCCAGCCAGCGGAGGACCCCCCGGACCAGCGCCGGGCGGCGGCGGCTCAGCTGGTAGAGGAGGATCTGCTGGACGATGTTCTTCCAGCGCAGGGTCGCCAGAGCCAGACGCTCGGGCAGCACCCGCCGCATCGGCCCGGCCAGCGGATCCTCGGTCGGCAGCGTCAGGATGTAGGTCGGCGAGCGCTGGAGCATGGTCACGTGGGCGGCGTCCCCGGCCATCGCCGGGACGAGCGTCACCGCCGTCGCCCCGCTCCCGATCACCACGACGCGGCGGCCGGCGTAGTCGAACCCCTCGGGCCACTGCTGCGGGTGGACGATCGGGCCGGCGAAGCTCTCGGCGCCGGGGAAGCGCGGCGTGTAGCCCGCGTCGTAGCGGTAGTAGCCCGTGCAGCCGAGCAGGAAGCCGCAAGTCATCCGGGACCGCTCGCCGGTCTCCGAGTCCTCCACGTCGAGCGACCAACACGCCGCCGTCGTCGACCACTCGGCTCCGACGAGCCGCCGGCGGTAGCGGATCTTCCCGTCGATGCCCTCCGCGGCCGCCGTCTCGCGCAGGTAGCGAAGGATCGACGGGCCGTCGGCGATGGCCCGGGCCTCCCGCCACGGGCGGAAGCGGAAGCCGAGCGTCTGCATGTCGGAGTCCGAGCGGACCCCCGGATAGCGGAAGAGGCTCCACGTCCCTCCGAGCTCGCCGCGCGCCTCGAGCAGCGCGAACGTCCGCTCCGGATGGCGCGCGCGGATGTGGTGGGCGGCGCCGATGCCGGATAGGCCGGCGCCGACGATCACGACATCGAGATGTTCGTCGGGCATCGGCCCTGATTGTCCCGCAGCTCACCCGCCGAGGTGGACCTCCCCGGCGTGGAGGGCGGCCCGCCCCCCGCCCGGCAGTGCCACCACCAGGCGCCCCTCGCCGTCGATGCCGGCGCCGGTCCCCCGCCCGCCGTTCCAGGCGACCGCCCGCCCGAGCAGCGCGTCCCGCCGGCGCCAGGCGGCGAGCACCGTCTCCGGCGCCGCTGCCAGCCACCGCTCGAACGCGCCCAGCAGCGCGGCGAGCACGGGCTCGACGTCGCCGGCACCGAGCCCGAGCGTCCCGGCGCGGTCGTGCAGCTCGGCCGGCAGCTCGTCGGGCGCGACGGCGACGTTCACCCCGACCCCGAGCACCGACCACCGCTCGAGCGGCCGCCCCTCGACGAGGATCCCGGCCACCTTGCGCCCGCCGACGAGGACGTCGTTGGGCCACTTGATCGCCGCCGCCTCGCCGATCACCTCCGCCACCGCGACCGCCGCCGCCAGCGGCAGCAGGCTCGGCGGGTCGCGGAGCACGAGGCTCATCAGCAGCGCCGCCCCGGCCGGCGCGCTCCACCGCCGGCCCTGGCGACCGCGCCCGGCGCTCTGCTCGGACGCGGTGACCAGCGTCCCGTGGGGGGCCCCGGACAGAGCCAGGGCCCGGGCCCGCTCGTTGGTCGAGTCGGTCAGGCGCAGGTGCAGCCGCGGCAGGCCCAGGCGGGGCGCCGCGCCCGGGCTCATGCGAGGCGCAGGCGGACTTCCGAGTCGAGGCCGAGGTCCAGGCGCTCGGCCGCCGACCCGCGGTTGACCGCGACCGCCAACTGCTGCTGGGAGTCCTCGTAGAGCAGCAGGTCGTCGGCCGGGGCGTCGCTGAAGGCGCTCACGTAGCAGGCCCCGAAACGGCCGTCGACGACCTGGAGCTCGACCGACACCCCGATCTCCAGGCCGAACGACCGCAGCTCCGCGGCGTCGACGTTGAGCTGGGTGTTGCCGAAGACGTCGATCGTCCGGACCTGGGCCACGAGCACGCCGCCCTCGACGCGGCTGCGCGGCAGCTCGAGGCCGACGAGCTCAGCCGGGGCAAACGGCTTCCCCACGCCGGCCAGGGCGGCTCCGCCGGCCAGGGCGGCAGCCACCGGCGCGAAGATGTCGCGGCCGTGGAAGGTCGCGCAGACCGGTTCCAGGCGATGCGGCGACTCGCCGATGTCGACCGTCTCGACCACGCCGCCCAGCCGCTCGGCGGCCAGCGCCAGGAGTCCGTTGTCGGGTCCGACGAGGAGATGGTTGCGCGCCGCGGTACGCACCGCCACCGCCCGCCGCGCCGGGCGGCCGACGTCGGGATCGACGATCGCCAGGTGCACCCCGGGCGGCATGTAGGCCACCGCCCCCCGCAGCGCCACCGCCCCGGCACGGACGTCGTGCCGGGCGATGCCGTGGGTGATGTCGATGACCTGGGCCTGCGGGCACCAGGTCGCGAGCACACCGTGGCAGACGCCGACGAACTCGTCGTTGTAGCCGTAGTCGGAGAGGAAGGTGATGACGCTCATGCAGAGAAGCTAGCGCGCGCCGGAAGGCCTCACCGATCCGCAGCGTCGTCCACGAGGGCCGCCACCAAGCCGTCGATGTCGTGGCGGGCGGCCTCCACATGCGGCTCGTACCCATGCTCGCGGAGCGTCGCGCTGGTCACCGGGCCGATCGAGACGATCCGCGTCAGCGGCCCGATCTCGCCGACCTCGAGGAAGAAGCGTACGGTCGAGGACGAGGTGAAGGTGATGTAGTCGGCGCTCCGCGCCGCCGCCAGCGCCTCGACCGACAGGGGCTCGGCCAGGGTGTCGTAGAGCGCGACCACACAGACCTCGACGCCCCGGGCGCGGAGCGCGTCCGGGAGCACGTCGCGCGCCTGCGCCGCCCGGGCGATCAGCGCCCGTCGCACGAGCAGGCCCTCGAGCGAGGCGGCCAGCGCCTCGGCGACGAAGCGCTCGGGCACCACGTCGGCCCGGATGCCGCGCTCGGCCAGCGCCCGCGCCGTCCCCGGCCCGATCGCCGCCACCGTCGCCCCGGCCAGCGCCCGAGCGTCCTCGCCCCGCTCGGCCAGCCGGTCGAAGAGGATCGCCACCCCGTTCGGGCTGGTCAGGCACAGTAGGTCGATCCCGGCCAGCTCCGGCAGCTCGACCTCGCGGGCGACGATGCGGATCGCCGGCGCCTCGACCACCGTCGCCCCGAGCTCGCGCAGCCCGCCGGCCAGCCCGCTCGACTGGGCCCGCGCCCGGGTCACCGCCACCGTCAACCCGACCAGCGGCCCCGACTCCTCGCCCCCGACCCAGGCGAGCTCGTGCCCGAGCGCGGCCACCGCCCCGACGATGGTGATCGCCGGCGCCTTCACCGAGGCCTGCGAGGCGAGCAGGGCGATCGTCTCGAGGCGTCCGTGGACGACCCGCTGACCGGGGAGCGTGCCCCGCTCGACCACCGCCGCCGGCTCGTCCGGCGCGCGCCCCGCGCCGATCAGCCGGGCGGCGATCGCCTCGAGCTGGCGCACGCCCATGTAGAAGACGAGCGTCCCCGGAAAGGCGGCCAGCGCCTCCCAGTCGAGCGCGCTCGACGCCTTCGTCGGGTCCTCGTGGGCGGTCACCAGGGCCACCGCGCTCGCCAGGTCGCGATGGGTGACCGGGATCCCCGCGTAGGCCGCGGCGGCCACCGCCGCGGTCACGCCCGGCACCACCTCGAAGGCGATCCCCGCCGCCCGTACCGCCTGCGCCTCCTCGCCGCCCCGCCCGAAGACGAAGGGGTCCCCGCCCTTCAGCCTGACGACCAGCGACCCGCCGGCCGCCCGTGCCAAGAGCAGCTCCAAAATCTCCTCCTGTCGGACCGAGACCCCCCCGCCCTCCTTGCCCACGTAGCGAAGCTCGGCGTCCGCCCGCGCTCCGGCGAGCGCCTCGTCGGGGATCAGCCGGTCGTAGAGGATCACGTCGGCGGCGGCGATCAGCTCGAGCGCCCGCGCCGTCAGCAGGCCCGGATCGCCCGGTCCGGCGCCGACGAAGCAGACGCGCCCCGCGGCCACTCAGAGCATCTCCCCGGCCCCGGCGCTCAAGAGACGCGCGGCGAGCCCCCGTCCGAGCGCCTCGGGGTCCTCGCCGGACAGCTCGTCGACGATCCACGCCGACCCGTCCGGCCGCCCGACGAACGCCCGCAGCTCGAGGGCCCCGTCGCGGCGGCGGGCGTGGGCCCCGAGCGGCGTGTGGCACCCGGCGCCGAGCGCCTCGACCAGGGCTCGCTCGGCGGCCAGCGCCGCCTCGGCCGGCGCGTCGCGGAGCGCCTCGATGGCCGCGAGCGCCGCCTCGTCGCCGGCGCGCGCCTCGAGCGCCAGCGTCCCCTGGCCGGGAGCCGGGACGAGCGCGTCGAGCGGCGTCCCGCCCGCCAACCCGAGGCGCTCGAGCCCGGCCATGGCGATGACGATCGCGTCGAAGTCCCCCGACGCCAGCCGCCGGAGGCGCGTGTCGACGTTCCCGTGGAGCTCGCACAGCTCCAGATCGGGGCGGAGCGCCCGCAGCTGCGCTGTCCGCCGCAGGCTGCTCGTGCCGACCCGCGCCCCGGCCGGCAGCGAGGCCAGCGACGGCGCGCCGCACAGGGCATCGCGGGCGTCGGCGCGCTCCGGCGCTCCGATCACCGCGAGGCCCGGCGGCATCTCGACCGGGACGTCCTTGGCCGAGTGGACGGCCAGGTCGATCTCGCCGTCGAGCAGCGCCTGCTCGATGCCCGCCACCCAGCGGCTCTTGTCCCGGGCGCCTCCCGCCGGGCGGTCGCTGCTGGTGACGAGCTCCACCCGATGGGTCGCGCCGATCGCCGCGGCCACGGCCCGGGCCTGAGCCAGCGCGAGCGGGCTCGAGCGACTGCCGAGCCGCAGGGTCACGCGCGCTGGCGGCGGGAGAGCGGCAGCACGTCCGCCGCCTGCTCCTCGACGGCGGTCGCCTCGCCCGCACCGAGCCCGAACAGCTCGCGGACGAGCTTCACGCTGCCGTGGCTGCGCTCCGAGTCGAGCCCCTTGAGCCGGATCGTCGGCTCGTGCAGGAGCCGGCTCATCACCGCCCGGGCCACGGCCTCGACGCGGGCGAGATCGCCCGGCGTGGCCGACTCCCAGCGGCCGGCGTTCTCGCCGAGGACCTGCTCGACGATCGCGTGGCCGTGCTGGCGCAGCGCCGCCACCGTCGGGCGCACGTCGAGCTGTCCGAGCCAGGCGGCGAACCGACGGATCTCCTCCTCGACGATCTGCTCCGCCCGCGGGACATCGCTCTCGCGGGTGGAGATGTTGCGGGCGACGACCGCCTGGAGGTCGTCGATGTCGCACAACGTGACGCCCTCCAGATCCGCGCAGGCCGAATCGATGTCGCGGGGCACGGCCATGTCGATCAGGAGCAGCGGCTGCTGCGGCCGGGTGCGCATGACCAGCTCGAGCTCCTCCTGCTCGACGATCGGGTGGGGCGAGGCCGTCGAGGCGAGCACGATATCCGCCTTCTCGAGCTGCGCCGGCAGGCTGTCCAGACTTATCACGCGCCCCCCGAACCGGTCGGCCAGGGAGCGCGCCCGGTCGGCGTGACGGTTGGCGACGAAGATCGTCGTCACCCCGTGCTCGGCCAGCGCGCGCGCCGTCAGCTCGGCCGTCTCGCCCGCGCCGATGATCACCACGGGCCGCCCGGCGAGGTCGCCGAGGAGATCGTGGGCGAGCTGGACGGCGACCGAGGAGATGCTGACGTGGCTCTCGGCGATCTGCGTCTCCGCCCGCACCCGCTTGCCGGTCTGGAGCGCCGCGGTGAAGAGACGGTTGGAGAGGGGGCCGGTCGTCCCGGCGGACACCGCCGCCTCGTAGGAGCGCCGCACCTGGCCCTGGATCTCGTGCTCGCCGACGATCATCGACTCGAGCCCCGCGGTCACCCGGTAGAGGTGGCGGGCGGCGTCGCAGTTTCGCGGTGAGTAGATCACCTCGGCCAGCTCGGTCGGGCGGATCCCGGCCCGGCGGGCGAGCAGGGCGAGGATGCTGCTCTCGGCGGCCACCGGGTCGCCGACCACGAGGTAGAACTCGGTGCGGTTGCAGGTCGAGATGGCGACCGCCTCGTGGACGGCGGCGTCGGCGGTGGCCGCCCGCAGGAAGGCCGGCGCGTCGTCGTTGCCGCCGAGGGCGACCCGCTCGCGCAGCGCCACCGGCGCCGTCTTGTGGGAGATGCCGAGCGCCAGCAGCTCGCTCATCCGGGCTCCTCCCCGGCGCGTTCGCGCAGGACGAGCTCGGTCAGCTCGCCGAGCTCGCGCTCGATGCGGGTGAGCTTGGCCGCCATGATCGCGATGTAGACGAGTACCAGCGCAAAGAAGATGAGGTAGGCGGCCGCGACATAGCCGTCCTTGGCGGGGAGCGTCGACATCAGTTCGCGCCCGCGCCCGCGCCGGTCGCCGGCGCCGCGCTGCGGCCGCGGGACTCCTCGTCACCGCCGAGGAGGCGCTTGAGCCGGCGCAGCTGGGCCGAGGCGTGCTTGGAGGTCATCTCGTACTTCCACAGCGTGACGAAGAGCAGCGTCATCCCGAGCAGCGAGACGTAGAAGGTCAGCCGGACCGGACCCGGCAGGTTGTGGCCGATGTTGCCGAGCACGCGCGGATGGGTGTAGGCCTGGGCGAGACGCACGGCGATGAAGTTGAGCGGGACGAAGGCGCCGGCGGTGATCGCGAAGACCGAGGCGTAGCGCGACTGGCGCTCGGGATCCTCGATCGAGAAGCGCAGCGGCTGGTAGGTCGCGTAGAGGAGGAAGACGATCAGGAAGGACACCAGCGTCGGCTCGTCCCACACCCACCAATGGCCCCAGGCGGCGCGGGCCCAGATCGACCCGGTGATGAGGACGCCGACGCCGAGGACGATCGAGAGGTGGATCGCCACGTAGGAGCGCATGTCCCACCGCGGGTCGCGGGTGCGAAGGTGGGCGATCGCCATCACGCCGCCGGCCACGAAGCCGCACAGGGCGACGATGGCCATCGGCACGTGGACGTAGAAGATCTTCTGCAACAGCCCCTGGTCGGCGTCGAGCGGCGCGTAGAAGAAGGCGAGGGCGAGCGCGCCGGTCAACACGACGGCGGTGGTGAGCGAGAGGGCGCGGAGCCCCTTGCCGTACATGGCTCTGTCTAGTCCTCGAGCAGGAAGTCGAACACGGCGTAGGCGACTAGGCCGAACACGAGATCATAGAGCCCGAGCAGGGTCAGCCAGCGCGTCGGAATCGCCCCCGGCTGGGTCAGGGCCAGCAGCGGAGCGGTCGCACGCGACCCCCCGAGGACGACGGGGACGAGCAGCGGGAGGGCGAGCAGCGGTCCGAGCAGGTCGCGGGTGCGCGAGCGCACGGCGATCGCCGAGACCAGGGTCCCCACCGCCGCGATGCCCAGGTCGGCGAGCCCGAGGACGGCGGCCAGGCCCGGCAGCGCCGGTCCCAGCGCCGGCCCGAGGAGGAGCAGGCCGAAGGCGGGCACGGCGACCAGCTCGAGCGCGACGAGGTAGGCCAGGAGGGTCAACGCCTTGGCGATGAGCAGAGCGCTCCGGTCGACCGGGGCGAGCAGGAACCCGTCGAAGCCGCCCTGCTCCTCGTCGGCCACGAACAGCCGGTTGATGCCGAGGATCGCCGCGAAGAGGAGGGTCACCCAGAGGATCCCCGCCGCCAGGTCGCCGTCGACCGAGCCGCGGTTGAGGCCGAAGTGGAAGAGCACGAACGTGGTCAGCGTGAACAGCGACATCGCCGGAACCGACTCGAGCGTCCGCAGCTCGACGCGGAGCTCCTTGCGCAGTAGGGCGCCGACCGCGGCCCGGGTCCTCGGCGGCCTGGCGGCGGCGGTCATCGGTAGAGCTCCGTTATCCGCGCCGGGTCGAGGGCGGCGGCCGGGGCGTAGAGGTCCTGCCGGCCGCCGCGCAGGCCGAGGACCATGTCGGCCTCGGCCAGCCCGCCGGTCGGGTCGTGGCTGGCGATCACCCGCGTGCGGCCCGACGAGCGGCCGATCAGCGGCTCGACGAGCTCGCCGGCGACAGGGTCGAGGTTGGCCTTCGGCTCGTCGAGGAGGAGGAGGTCTGGGTCGTGGAGCACGGCCCGGCAGACGGCCAGGCGCTGGACCATCCCGCGCGAGAGCGACCGGACCGGCTCGTCGGCCCGCCGGTCCATGCCGACCTGCGCGAGCAGCTCGCCGACGCGCTCGGCGTCGACGCCGTGGAGGCGGGCGTGGTAGCGGAGGTTCTCCCGCCCGGTCAGGTCGCGGTAGAGGAGCGACTCGTGTCCGAGCAGGCCGATCCGCCCCCGCACGGCCCAGTCCTCGCCGGGGAGCTCGCTCCCGAGCACCCGGACCTCGCCGGCGTGGGGGCGCAGGAGCGTGGCCAGGACCCGCAGGAGGGTCGACTTGCCGGCGCCGTTGGGGCCGAAGACGACGAGCGTCCGGCCCTGCTCGAGCTCGAGGCTGACGTCGGCGAGCGCGGTCCGCTCGCCGTAGCGGCGCGCGAGGCCGACCAGGTGGAGGGCCTTCATCCGGTGCCCGGGAGGATCTGGTCTGGGCCTATGCGCCGCCGACGGCGGCGGCGCCGTGCGCCAGCTGGGCCCGCGCGATCAGCTCGAGCACGGCGTCCTCGCGCCCGGCGCGCAGCAGCTCGACCGGATCGGGCCGACCGTTGACGATCGACTCGAAGAAGAGCTTGCGGTCCTGGTAGGTGGGGAGCGTCGACTTGGCCCAGCCGCGGACGTCGTTGAGGAGGACGGCGAGGCGGGCGTAGGACTCACCGAACAGCTCGCCGACCTCCCGCTTCATCCGCTTGGCCAGGGCGGGCGAGGCACCGGCGGTGGAGATGGCGATGGCCAGGGGGCCGGTGCGGACGATGGCCGGGAGGATGAAGTTGCACAGCGGCGGGACGTCGACGACGTTGACCAGCATCGCCCGCGCCTCGGCGTCCTCCCAGACGCGGATGTTGACCTCGGTGTCGTCGGTCGCCGCGACCGCCATGAAGGCGCCCTCGAGGTCGGCCGCCGCATACTCCCGCGCCTGCCAGTCGATCGAGCCCTCGGTGGCCAGCGCCTCGAGGTCGGGCACCGCCCGCGGCGCGACGAGCTCGACGCGGCCGTCGCAGGCCAGCAGACCCTCGACCTTCTCGAGCGCGACCTCGCCGCCGCCGACGACCAGGCAGCGCCGGCCGGTCAGCTTGAGGCAGGCGATGTAGAACGGCGTCTCCAGCATGTCGCGCACGCACGACTGGTCGCAGATCCCCCTGCGCAGCTGGCAGACGCATTCCTTTCCGGCGTATGCCTGGGCGGGCATTCCAGACAGCTTAAAGGGTCCGGGCGGTCATCCGGCCGGGAGCGGACTGCGTAACGTCTCCTGCGATGGAGTACTTCGACGACCGGTCGCTGATCCGGCGGGTCCACCGCGAGAAGGTGGTTGCCCTCTACGGGCGGCGGGCGCTCCTGATGCAGGCGGCCCACCCGCTGGCCTTCGCCGGGCTGATGGCCCACACCGGCTCGATGGACGCGCCCTACCAGCGCCTGGCCCGGACCGCCCGGGTGATCAACGCGGTGACCTTCGGCCCCCGCGCCGAGGCCGATCGCCTGACCCGCCGGGTGCGGGCCATGCACCGCCGCGTGCGCAGCGTGCTCGAGGAGCCGGCCGGGCGCTTTCCCGCCGGGACCCCGTACGCAGCCGACGACCCGGAGCTCCTCCTCTGGGTCCTGGCCACCCTCGCCGACTCGGGGCTCGTCGTCTACGAGCGCTACGTCGGAGGCCTGCGCGAGTCCGAGCGCCGCGCCTACTGGCGTGACTACCGCCAGGTCGGGCGGCTGTTCGGGCTCAAGGCCGCGGAGATGCCCGACTCGCTCGGCGACTACGTCGAGGAGATGCTCCGCGGACCCGACCTCCACGTGACCGACGAGGCGCGCGAGCTCGCCGTCAAGATCGTGCTCCACCCGCCGGTGCCCGTGCTCGCCCGCCCGCTGCTCGAGGTGGCCAACTTCCACACGATCGGCCTGCTCCCCGGGCGGCTGCGCCGCGAGTACGGCCTGCGCTGGCATCCCGGGCGCACGCTCGTGCTCGCCGGGGGCACGGAGTACGCCAAGCGCCTGGTCGTCCCGCTGCTGCCGCGGCGCCTGCGCTTCGCCGGGTAGTCCGCCGCCAGTAGTGGTCGGTCTCGCAAAGGGCTTGGCGGGCTGGCCACCTTCGATGATGACACGCCGCACGGCGGCCGCCGGTGTGCCGGTTGCACACGGACGGGCGCCGGTTGGCGCCAGGCGCGTCCAGCCGCCGCCGGACGTCAAGGGATTTGCGATAGAGACCACTAGGATGCGGCCGCACGATGGTGGCCGCCGGCGCGCCCAAGACGATGGCCTGGCGCGGGCTGGGCGCGGCCGTCGCGCGGCGGGGGGCGGCGCTGCGGTCCGCCGTGCGGAGCCATCCCCTCGCGGCGCTCCTCGTCGTCGTCGCCGTCCTCGGCGGCGGGCTGGCCCGGGAGCTCTCGATCGGCAGCAACCGCCGGGTGTCGACCGACGACATCGGCAACGTCAAGAACACCAACGCGATCATCACCGGTCGGCCCTACGCGACGTTCCGCTGGCCGCCGGGCACCCCCTTCGTGTTCGCCGTGGCCACGCGCCTCGACGGCCAGGCCGAGCTCAAGCTGCGCTCGCCGTCCCGCAGCCCGGCCCAGTACGCCCAGCTCCTGCTCGAGCTGGCGACCCTCGCCCTGATCGCCGTGGTCGCCTGGTCGCTCGCCGGTCCCTGGGCGGCGGTGATCGCCGTCGTCCTCGCCGCCGCCTACCTGCCGTTGGTGCTGATCACCCGCACCTACCTCAGCGAGCCGCTCGGCGGGCTCGCCTTTCTCGCGACGTTCGCCGCCGCCCTGGTGGCCCGCCGGCGCGGCTTCGGGACGGCCGCGCTCGCCGGGCTGATCGCCGGCCTCGCCTGCCTGGCGCGGGAGGACGTCTTCCCCGCCGTGGTGCTGATCGCCGCCGCGCTGGCGGTGGCGGGCTGGCGGGCCTCGCGCGGGCAGGCCCTCGGACGGGCGCTGGTGTACCTCGGCTGCGCGATCCTCGTGATCACGCCCTGGGCGATCTACGCCTCCGGCCGCGACGGGCGCTTCGTGCCGATCGTCGACGGGGGCTCCAATGCCCTCTTCATCGGTACCTACCTCCCGGGCCACGGCAAGCTCCAGCCCGTGCTCAACTCCTTCCGGGATCCGGTCTGCCGGGCCTACCCCGAGGACTGCCGCCGCTACGCCCAGCTCGGCGCCGCGCCGATGTTCGACCTCGTCCGCGCGCGCTATCCCCACATGTCGGCAGCGTCGGCCATCGACCAGGCCGTACTCGACAACCTCGACCGCTACGCGCTCGGCCGGCCGCTCGACTTCGCCGGCATGCTCCTCGACAAGCTCTGGGGCATGTGGTCATACCCGTGGAGCGGCGGAAACAGCAACGGGCTGCATCCGGACACGAGCCGCCCCCAGCACCTGATCTTCGTCGGGCTGGCCTGGCTGGGGCTGATCGGGGGCGCGGTCGTCACCCGCCGGTGGAGCCTGATCACCGTCGCGCTCGGCCTGTTCGGCGTCACCTTCCTGAACGTCCTGGTCAACGCCCAGGGCCGCGACAACCTCCGCCTGGCGCCGCTGCTCTTCGCCTTCGGCGGCGCCGGGCTCTGGCTGCTCGGCGACGACCTCTGGCGCCGCCTGCGCGCCGCCCGCCGCCCGGCGACGGCGTGAGGCGCAACCTGCGGCGCCGGCGCGCGTTGTCTCCAGCGAGCCTCCTTTCGCCCGCCGACCGGCGCGCACCCGACTTGACTAGGGTCCCCTGATCGCCATCCGAAATGTCTGGAACAGCCTCCGCGGCCCCGCCCGCCGCCGCCGGGTGGCGATCGCCGTCGCCGTCGCGGCCGTCGCCGTCGCGGCCATGGTCACCCAGGCCGGGGCGCGGCGCGAGCAGGCCGCCGGGCAGGCGACCGCCGCCGCCGCAGGCCCGCGCTGCTTCGGCGCCGCTGCCCGCGACCCCAACCGCCCGTGCGTCGACGCCCGGTTCAAGTTCACGGTCACGCCGTCCCCGGCCGACGCCCTGATCACCCCGAACGCCCCCTGTCTCCCGCGAACCACCGACGACGCGATCTTCCATGCGCTCGGGGCGAGCGCCGGGAGCCTCCTCTACTTCCACGAGTGCGTGTTCGCCACCCAACCCCCGCTCGCGCTGTCGGGGACGGCGCTGGTCGGCGACAGCCACGCCGAGACGTGGCGCGCCGCGCTCGACGTCGTCGGCACCACGCTGAAGTGGGAGGGGGCCTCGATCACCCGCTCGAGCTGTCCGTTCACCGACGCTCCGCCGCTCCTGCCCCAGGCGATCGCCGCTCAGTGTGTCCGCTGGCGCCAACTCGTCGTGGCCTGGTTCGACGCCAACCCGCAGGTCAGCACGGCGTTCGTCGCCCAGCACGCCACGGCGACCGTGATTCCGGCGCGCGGCAAGAGCACCTACGCCACCCAGCTCGCGGGCTATCTTGCGGCCTGGCGGTCGCTGCCGGCCACCGTGAAGCACATCGTCGTCCTCCGCGACACCCCGCAGGCCAGCGCCTCGTTGACGGCGGGCTGCGTGCAGGCGGCGGTCGACCGCCGCCGGCCGCCGGGCCTCGCCTGCGCCCTCCCCCGCGCCCGCTCCCTGCCGCGCGATCCCGCCGTCGACGCCGCCGCCCGACTCGGACCACGGGCCTCGGTGATCGACCTGACCCGCTTCTTCTGCGACCGGACGCTCTGCTATCCGGTGATCGGGGGCGTCCTCGTCTACAAGGACGGCGAGCACATGACGCGCCTGTTCAGCCAGACGCTCGGGCCCTACCTCCGCCACGAGGTCGGCAAGCTCCTCGCCGCCTGGGCCGCCGGCAGCAGCTAGCGCCGGCGGGCGCTGCGCAGCGAGCGTCCGGCAACCCGCGCCAGCGCGAGCGTCCCGTGGCGGAGCGCCGCCTGGCGGTCGACGTCGCGCACGGAGCGCAGCGCCGCCAGGGCCCGCGCCGCCCGGGCCGTCTCGCCGTCGTAGGGGTGCCACCAGAGCGAGCGGCCGATCGGCGGGTCCCAGGTGATCAGCTTGGGGTGGACGCAGGCGCGCAGGCCGTCGGCGCCCTGGCTGCGCCAGATGTTGCCGCCGGTGACCGCGCTCCACGGGGGGCGGCCGACCCCGGGACTCGGCAGGTGGTCGTTGATCCAGACCGTGCCGGGGCGGAGCTCGTGGGCGATCCGTCCGCCGTGCCGGCGGTCGGCCGTCCAGACCGACGCGCCGAGGCCCGACGGCCCGTCGTTGGCCAGCGCGATGGCCTGCGTGGTGTCCTCGACGGCCATCACCGCGACCACCGGTCCGGCGAGCCGCTCGCGCATCACCCGCATGGCCGGCGTGGCCCCGGAGAGCACGGTCGGCGACTGGAACGCCCCGGCGAGGCCGCCTGGCGCCACCGGCTCTCCGCAGCTGAGCTCGGCCCCCTCGGCGACCGCCTCGGCCACCGCCGCGGCCAGCCGGTCGCGGCGCTCGAAGTTGGCCAGCGGTCCGAGCTCGGTGCCCACCTCGAGCGGGTCGCCGACCTCGAGGCCGGCCGCCAGGCGCACAAGCTCGGCCAGGAAGCGCTCGTGGAGCTCGCGGGCGACGTAGACGCGCTTGACGGTCCCGTGCGCCTGGCCGGCGCCGGCGCACACCGCCCAGAGCGCGCCGGCGGCCGCTCGCGGGACGTTCGCGTCGGGCTGGACGATCATCGGGTCGGCGCCGGCCACCTCGAGCGTGACGCCGCGGCCGACCGCCGCGCAGACTCGCGCCACCTCGCCGCCCGCCGGCGCGCTCCCGCTGAACAGCACCCGCGCGACCCCGTCGGCGCCCGCCAGCGCGTGGCCGAGCTCGGCGCCGCCATGGACGACGCGGACCAGCCCCTCGGGCAGGCCGGCCCGGCCCAGGAGTCGGGTCAGCCGCTCGGCGGCGAGGCTGGCGCGAGGCGCCGGCTTGAACACGGCCCCGTTGCCGCCGATGAGGGCAGCGGCGATCTGACAGAGCGGGTGGGCGAGCGGCGCGCTGCCGGCCCCGATCACCGCGACCACGCCGACCGGCTCGTGGGCCATTCGCGCGCGCTTGAGCGGGTGCAGGGCGCGGGCCACCCCGAGGCGCCGCTCGCCGAGGAGCTCGGCCCCGTAGCCCGACAGCCAGCGCAGGGTGTCGATCGCCGGCAGTAACTCGAGCGCGGCCACCTCGACGCGGGGACGACCGCTCTCGGCGGCCACCAGTTCGACCACCTCGTCGAACTCGTCGATCACCGCCTGCGCCGCCCGGCGCAGATAGCGCGCCCGATCCTCGAGGCGGAGCCGGGCCCACAGGGGCTGGACGGCGGCCGCCTGTCCGATGACCGCGGCGAGCTCGGCCGGCGCGGTCACCGGCACCGTCCCGAGCAGCTCGAGCGTGGCCGGATTGCGCGCGTGGATCACGCCGCCGGCGGCGGCGGCCGGACTCATCGGCCACCGCCCGGCTCGCCCCGGCCGCGCCCGGCCCGGACCCGGGCGAGCGCGGCGGCCAGGGCCGGCTCGGCGTCGGCCGGATCGAAGAAGCGGGTGCCGACCACGGCATCCGGCATCAGCTCCTGCGGGCTCAGGCGCCCCAGGCGTGCGTGGGGGTAGTCGTAGGCTCGGGTGGCGGCCCCGCTTCCGCGCAGGTGCGGCGGAACCGGCGCCGCGCCGTGCTCGCGCACGTGGGCGCGGGCGGCGCCGAGGGCGACGCCGGCGACGTTCGACTTCGGCGCCAGCGAGAGGTAGATCGCCGCCTGCGCGAGGGCGAACGCGCACTCCGGCAGGCCGACGTGCTCGACCGCCGCGGCTGCCGCGGTGGCCACCACCAGCGCCTGCGGATCGGCGTTGCCGATGTCCTCGGAGGCGAGGATGACCATCCGGCGCACGATGAAGCGCGGATCCTCGCCCGCCTCGAGCATCACCGCGAGGTAGTAGAGCGAGGCGTCGGGGTCGGAGCCGCGGGTCGCCTTGATCCAGGCGGAGATCGTGTCGTAGTGCTGGCCGCCGGCGCGGTCGTAGCGCAGCGTACCCCGGTCGAGGGCGGCATCCGCCTCGGCGACGCCGACCTCGGCGCTGGTGGCGCAGGCGAGCTCGAGCGCGCCGAGGGCGACCCGGGCGTCGCCGCCGGAGCGGTGCGCCATCAGCTCGAGCGCCTCGTCGGAGACGCCCGCGTCGCCGCACTCGCCGGCGTCCCGCGCCCGGCGCAGGAGCACGAGCACGTCCTCGGCGGCGAGCGGCTCGAGCTCGTAGACGCGCGCCCGGGAAAGCAGGGCGGCGTTGACCTCGAAGCGGGGGTTCTCCGTGGTGGCGCCGATCAGGGTCAGGACGCCCTCCTCGACGGCGGGGAGGAGCGCGTCCTGCTGGGCCTTGTTGAAGCGGTGGATCTCGTCGAGGAAGAAGACGGTCCGCGACTGGCGGTGGCGAGCCCGGTCGATCACCGCGCGGACCTCGGCCCGGCCGGCCGCGACGGCGCTGTGCTCCTCGATCGCCGCTCCGGCGGCCTCGGCGACGATCCGCGCGAGCGTCGTCTTGCCGCTGCCCGGCGGCCCGTGGAGGATCATCGAATGGGGCCGGCCCTCCTCGATCGCCCGGCGCAGCGGCGATCCCGGGCCGAGGATCTTCGCCTGCCCGACGAGGTCCTCGAGCCGCCGCGGCCGCATGCGGGTGGGCAGGGGAACGCCGGCTACCTGCTGTTCTGGGTCGAACAGACTCATCGACCTGCCGGCGCGCGGCGTGGGGGTGGCGCTCGCATGCCTCGAAAAAGGTACCGGGCGGCCTCGCGGTGAATTACAGTGGTCGTGTATGACCGGTTGGGTTGGACCGGCTAAGTCTCGAGGAGGAGGAGGGTCACGTGTTTAGGTCAATGAGCACGGTTGGGCGGTCTCTGGTCGCCCTTGTCGCCGCCGGCGGGCTCGCCGCGTGCGGCAGCTCGTCGTCGACCACATCGAGCGGGACGGGGGGCGCAACCTCCGCCGGCGGCGGCACGGTCACCGTGGCCGAGGGCACGGCGCCCGACTTCCTCGATCCCGGCCTCGGCTACACGACGCAGGCAGCCAATGCCGACTGGCTCGCCTACACCGGCCTCTACACCTACGCCCACAAGGCCGGCGTCGAGGGCGGCACGGTGATCCCCGGCCTGGCCAGCGCCCTGCCGCAGGTCTCGGCCGACGGCAAGACCTACACGATGACCCTGCGCAGCGGCCTGACCTTCTCGAACGGCAAGCCGGTCAAGGCCAGCGACTTCGCCTACTCGATCGGGCGGTCGATCAAGCTCAACTGGGGCGGCGCGAGCTTCTACACCGGCAACATCGTCGGCGCGACCGCCTACGGCAAGGGCACGGCCAAGACGATCTCGGGGATCAAGGCCGACGACGCGACCGGGAAGATCACGGTCACCCTGCTCGCGCCGTACGGGGCGTTCCCCAACGTGCTCGCCTTCCCGTCGTCGGGCCTGGTGCCGACCGGCACCGCGATGACCAACCTGACCAACAGCCCGCCGCCCGGCGTCGGGCCGTACGTGATCAAGAACGTCGTCCCCAACCGGTCGTTCGACGTCGTGCGCAACCCCAACTGGAAGCCGCTCCCGGGGATCGACGCCGGCCACGTCGACGTGAAGGTGAAGATCAACGCCAACACGCAGACCGAGGCCGAGTCGGTGCTCAATAACACCGCCGACGCCTTCGACTGGGGCGACACGGTCCCGCCGGCCCTGATCTCGCAGATCCAGAGCACGGCGTCCGGCCGCTACACCAACGAGTCGTCGGTCTCCACCTTCTACTTCTTCCTCAACACCAAGACCAAGCCGTTCAACAACCTGATGGCCCGCCAGGCGGTCAACATGGCCGTCGACCGCAAGGCGATCCAGAAGCTCTCGAGCGGGACCATCGAGCCGGGCTGCTTCTTCCTGCCGCCGGGCATGATCGGCCACCCGACGGGAACCTGTCCCTACGGGGAGACCCCGGCCGTGGCCAAGGCCAAGGCCCTCGTCACCCAGGCCGGCCTGGCCGGCACCCCGGTCACCGTATGGGGGGAGACGCGCAGCCCGCGCAAGGAGTACATCGACTACTACACGAGCGTGCTCAACTCGATCGGCTTCAAGGCGACCGAGAAGATCCTCGCCGACGCCCAGTACTTCCCGACGATCGGCAACCTCAAGCTCAACCCGCAGACCGGCTTCGCCGACTGGAACCAGGACTTCCCCAACCCGTCGGACTTCTACCTGCTGCTCGACGGCACGGCGATCCAGCAGACCAACAACCAGAACTTCGGCCAGGTCAACGACCCCCACATCCAGAGCGAGCTGGCCGCCCTCAACAAGGTGCCCTCCACGCAGCTCCAGTCGGTGGCGGCGCGCTGGGCGGCACTCGACCAGTACGTGGCCAAGCAGGCCTACGTCAACGTCTACGGCGCCCAGACCCATCCGAAGTTCCTCTCCACGCGGATCGACTTCGCCTCGGCGATCTTCCACCCGGTGTACGGAAACGACTGGAGCTCCTGGCGGCTGAAGTAGGGTGAGAGGCGGGCGGGGTCGGACCCCGCCCGCCGCCCCGACCGCCCGAATGGCCATCGACCCCGCTACCACCGCCGGCGCCTTCGGCGCCGAGGTTCCCGCCTCTGCCGGCGTCGAGGCCAGGGACCTGCCGCCGGGCATCGGGCCGTACGCGCTGGCCTGGCGGCGGCTGCGCCGCAACCGGGTGGCGCTCGTATTCGGCGCACTCTTCGCGCTGATGATCGTGCTCTGCCTGCTCGCGCCCGTCTACTCCAGCCAGATCGCCCACACCGGGCCAAACGAAAACCACGTGACCGACGTGATCAAGGTCGGCGGCAAGTCGCGCGACGTCGTCTCGGCGGTGGGCATTCCGATCGGCCCGACCTGGCAGGGGCGCTTCCTCCTCGGCGCCGACTCCAACGGCCGCGACATCGCGGTGCGCCTCCTCTACGGGGGGCGCAACTCGCTCGAGATCGGCTTCATCGCCACCCTGCTGACGATGATCCTCGCCGTGATCGCCGGCGTCTGCGCCGGGTACTTCCGGGGCAAGGTCGACGGGGTGATCTCCCGCGTGCTCGACCTGATCTGGGCCTACCCGGCGGTGCTCCTCGGCGTGGCGCTCGGCGTCACGCTGGCCGTGGCCGGGCTCGACCTCGGCTTCGTGCAGCTCCAGGGCAACTCTCTGCTGGTGCCCGCGGTGATCATCGGCGTCGTCTACGTGCCCTATGTGGCCAAGCCGCTGCGCGGCCAGGTGCTCGGCCTGCGCGAGAAGGAGTTCGTCGACGCCGCCCGGGCCCAGGGGCTCGGCCACCTGCGGATCATGGTGGGCGAGATCCTCCCGAACGTGGCCTCGACGATCATCGTCTTCCTGCCCCTGATCCTGGCCAACGCGATCCTCCTGGAGGCCGGGCTCTCCTACCTCGGGGCCGGGGTGCAGGCGCCGAACCCGTCGTGGGGGACGATGATCAGCGACGGGATCCGCCTGATCCCGAGCGCGATGCACCTCGTCTTCGTGCCTGGGCTGATGCTCGTGCTCACCGTGCTGGGGATCAACGTCTTCGGCGACGGCGTGCGCGACGCCGTCGACCCTCGCGCCAAGGTCCGCATCGAGGCGCCGGCCGGCTCCACCGCCGCGGATCCCGGCTGATGCTCCGCTTCGTCGTCCGGCGGGCGATCTCGACCGTGGTCGTGCTCTTCGCGATCTCGATCCTCACCTTCCTCATCTTCCAGGCCTTCCCCAACGGCGACCCGGCGCTCCGCCTGGCCGGCCGCTTGGCCCAGCCCCAGCAGATCGCCGACGTGCGCCGCCAGTGGGGCTTCGACAAGCCGATCTATGTCCAGTACGTCAAGACGATGGAGAAGATCCTCGACGGGAGCATCATCTCCTACACCCAGCAGCTGAACGTCGAGGATCAGATCCGCCAGGACCTGCCGGCGACGATCTCGCTCGCCGTCGGGGCGGGGGTGATCTGGCTCTTCCTCGGGATCGTCTTCGGGGTGCTGAGCGCGATCACCGCCGGAAAGGCGCTCGACCGCGTGCTGACCGTGGTCGCGATGATCGGCGTCTCGACGCCGGTGTTCTTTCTCGGGGCGGTGATGCTCTACTTCCTAGGCTACAAGTGGAACATCTTCCCGCTCGGCGGCTACGTCAAGCTGACCGACGACCCGTGGGGCTGGTTCACCCACCTCGTCATGCCGTGGTTCGCGCTGTCGGTGCTCTTCATCGGGGTCTACTCGCGCGTCCTGCGCTCGACGATCCTCGACACCCTGAGCGAGGACTTCGTCCGCACGGCCCGAGCCAAGGGGATCAGCGAGCGTCGGGTGATGATCAGGCATGTCCTGCGCAACTCGCTGATCCCGATCGTCTCGCTCTGGGGCCTCGACTTCGCCGCCGTGATCGGCGGCGGGGCACTCCTCACCGAATCGGTGTTCAACCTCCAGGGCGTCGGTCAGTACGCGGCCGAATCGATCGGCCGGCTCGACATCCCGCCGGTGCTCGTGATCGTGATGCTGGGCGCCGCCGCCGTGGTCGTGATCGGCGCGCTGGTCGATGTCGTCTACGCCGCCCTCGATCCGCGGATCAGGCTCTGATGGCCGATCCGCTGCTGGTGGTCGACGACCTGCGCGTCTCCTTCCGGACCGAGGAGGGCGTCGTCCAGGCGGTCGACGGCGTCTCCTTCACCGTGGGGAGCGGCGAGGTCGTCGCCGTCGTGGGCGAATCGGGGAGCGGCAAGTCGGTCAGCGCGATGACGTTGATCGGCCTCACCCGGGGTCCGAACGCCCGCTTCACGGGAACCGCCCACCTCGGCGAACGCGAGCTGATTGGCGCGAGCGACGCCGAACTGCGACAGGTGCGGGGGGCGGAGATCGCGATGGTCTTCCAGGACCCGATGACCTCGCTCGACCCGGTCTACCGGATCGGCAGCCAGATCGTCGAGCAGATCCGCGCGCACGACCGGGAGATCACCAAGCACGCGGCGCTCGACCGGGCCGTCGAGCTGATGGAGCGGGTCGGGATCCCTCACGCCGGCGACCGGATCCGCTCCTATCCGCACGAGTTCTCGGGCGGGATGCGCCAGCGGGTGATGATCGCCATGGCCCTGTCCTGCTCGCCGCGCCTGCTGATCGCCGACGAGCCGACGACGGCACTCGACGTGACCATTCAGGCCCAGATCCTCGAGGAGCTCCGCCGGCTGCGGACGGAGTCCGGCGCCGGCATCATCCTCGTCACCCACGATCTCGGCGTGGTGGCCGACATCGCCGACCGGATCCTCGTCATGTACGCCGGCAGGGTGGTCGAGCAGGGCACCCTCGACGAGCTTTTCTACGACCCGCAGCACCCGTACACGTGGGGCCTCTTGGGGTCGATCACCCGCATCGACGGCGACCGCGGCGCGCGCCTGCCGGCCATCCCCGGCCTCCCCCCGTCGCTGATGAACGCGCCGAAGGGCTGCCACTTCCGCCCCCGCTGCCCACACGAGTTCGCTCAGTGCCGCGAGGTGCCGCCGCTGGCCGCCCGGCTCCGGGAGGACCCCGAGCACCGCGACCGGTGCTGGCTCGAGCCGGCGGATAAGCGGCGCCTGCGCAAGGTCGACGGGGGGATCGGCCTGCGCAAAACGGGCGACGAGACGGTGATCGCGTGAGCGAGACCGCGGCACCGTTGCTCGAGGTCGAACACCTCGAGGTCCACTTCCCGATCCGCGCCGGCGTCCTCTTCGACCGGCCGATCGGCGCCGTCCACGCGGTCGATGACGTCTCCTTCACCCTGCGCGAGGGCGAGACGCTCGGCATCGTCGGCGAATCGGGCTGCGGCAAGACGACGCTGATCCGCGCACTGGTGCGCCTGCTCGATCCCTCCGGGGGGAGCGTCCGGTTCCGCGGCGACGACATCACCAAGGCGGGGCGCCGCCGCCTCGGTCCGGTCCGGCAGGAGATGCAGATGGTCTTCCAGGACCCGCAGGCCTCGCTCAACCCGCGCAAGCGCGTCGGCCAGATCCTGGCGACCCCGCTGCGCCTGGTGGGCGTCTCGAGCGACCAGGTCGAGCGCCGGGCGCGCGAGCTCCTGGCTCAGGTCGGACTCAACCCGGAGCACCTCTCGCGCTTCCCCCACGAGTTCTCCGGGGGGCAGCGCCAGCGGATCGGGATCGCCCGGGCGCTGGCCATGGAGCCGCGGCTGATCGTGCTCGACGAGCCCGTCTCGGCGCTCGATGTCTCGATCCAGGCCCAGGTGATCAACCTGCTCGAAGAGCTCCAGGACGCGCTCGGCCTGACCTACGTGTTCGTCGCCCACGACCTCTCGATCGTGCGCCATGTCGCCGACCGCATCGCCGTTATGTACGTAGGCAAGATCATGGAGCTGGCCCCGGCCGACGAGCTCTACGGTAAGCCCATCCATCCCTACACGGCCGCGCTCCTCAGCGCGATCCCGATCCCCGACCCGAAGGAGAACCGGGCGCGCGTGCGCCACGTGCTCGAGGGCGAGCCGCCGAACCCGATCGCGCCGCCGCCGGGCTGCCGCTTCCACACGCGCTGCCCGCGGGCGACCGACATCTGCGCGACGGTCGAGCCGCCGCTCGCCGTCTATCCGGGCGGGCACCTGGCCGCCTGCCACCACCCACTCAACGTGAGCCCCGCCGAGGCCGCCGGGGCCACGCGCTCGCCGGCGAGCCCGTTGGCCGCCGGAAGCGAGCTCCCGCAGGCAGCTGCGGCGTAGGCTTCCTCCTGATGAGCGACGAACTGCAGGACGCCGCGACGGACGTGCTCCGGCGCCTGATCCGCTTCGACACCGTCAACCCGCCCGGCAACGAGCGCGCGGCGCAGGAGTACCTCGCCGGCCTGCTCGGCGACGCCGGCTTCGCCTGCGAGCTCCTCGGGCGGACCGAGCCCCGACCCAACCTGGTCGCCCGCCTCGACGGTGAGTCGGACGGGCCGACGCTGTGCCTGCTCTCCCACGTCGACACGGTGCTGGCCACGCCGTCGGAGTGGACGCACGATCCGTGGTCGGGCGATCTCGCCGACGGCTTCGTCTGGGGCCGCGGAGCGCTCGACATGAAGTCGCAGACCGCCGCCGAGGTCGCCGCGGCGATCGCGCTGGCCCGGTCGGGCTGGCGCCCGGCGCGGGGGACGCTGCTCGTGGTCTGCGTGGTCGACGAGGAGACCGGCGGTGCCGAGGGCGCCCAGTGGCTGACCCGCACGCACCCGGAGAAGGTCCGCTCCGACATGCTCCTCAACGAGGGGGGCGGCGGGATCCTCCGGTACGGAGGGCGCCGGCTCTACTGCCTCGGCTGCGCCGAGAAGGGCGTCTTCCGCTTCACGCTGAAGACCGACGGGGTGGCCGGGCACGCGTCGATGCCGCGGATGGGCGAGAACGCGCTCATGAAGATGGCGCCCCTGCTCGGGAAGCTCGCCTCGCGCCAGCCGGGATACGACGTGGGCGTCGAGGCGGGGGCCTTCCTCGACGCGATCGGGGAGAACGGCGATACCGCGGCGGCGCTGGCCCGGGTGGACGCCGCCGAGCCGCGCCTGACCACCCTGCTCGAGCCGATGCTCGGGGTCTCGCTCTCGCCGACGCGCATCTCCGCCTCGGCCAAGATCAACGTGATCCCGAGCGAGGCGTCCCTCCAGGTCGACTGCCGCGTGCCGCCGGGGCTCGGCGAGGAGGCGGCGCTCGCGCGGATCCGCGAGGTGCTCGGTGAGGGGGGCTACCGGCTCGAGTTCACCGAGCGGGTGATCGGCAACCGCTCGCCGCTCCATTCGCCGCTCGCCGACTTCATCCGGGAGTGGATCGCCGAGGAGGACCCCGAGGCCCTGTGCGTCCCCGTCGTCCTGCCCGGCTTCACCGACTCGCGGACGTTCCGCGACGCCTTCCCCGAATGCGCCGCCTACGGCTTCTTCCCCCACCGCTACGAGGACCGCTACACGACCGATCCGCTGATCCACGGCGCCGACGAGCGGATCGACGTGCGCGACCTCGGCTTCGCCGCCCGCTTCTTCCACGACGCGGCGAGGCGGCTGCTCGGCTGAAGATTGGGGCTCAAGCCCCGGGCCGAGGCGCCGATGAAGTACCTCTGGTGATCAATCTCGTCACAGGCACGTTCGTCAGCGACCTGCAGAACCAGGCCACGTCTTGGAGCAGCGTTGCGTTGATCATCTTCATGTTCGCGATGGTCGGGCTGATCTTCCGAACGATGAAGTTGATGCCGCAGAACAAGCCACAGGAGATCAAGCCGTCGGACGGCGGATCGATCGGCTGGGACGACATCGCCGGCGTCGTCGAGGCCCGCGCCGAGCTCGAGGAGATCGTCGAGTTCCTCCGCGATCCGGCGCGGTTCGCCAAGCTCGGCGCCCGCGTGCCGCGCGGCGTGCTCCTCCACGGCCCGCCCGGCACGGGCAAGACGCTGCTGGCGAAAGCCGTCGCCCACGAGTCGGGCGCGCGCTTCTACTCCCAGTCGGCGGCGGGCTTCGTCGAGATGTTCGCCGGGCTGGGCGCCTCCCGGGTGCGCCGGCTCTTCCGGATCGCCCGCAAGAACCAGCCGGCGATCATCTTCATCGACGAGCTCGACGCGATCGGCGGCCGGCGGGGGATGGACATCTCCGGGGAGAAGGACCAGACGCTCAACCAGCTGCTGATCGAGATGGACGGCTTTCACACCGAGGGCCGCGTGGTCGTCATCGCCGCGTCGAACCTGCTCGACAAGCTCGATCCAGCGCTGCTGCGCCCCGGCCGCTTCGACCGCCAGATCTACGTGTCGCCTCCCGACGTGCGCGACCGCGAGTCGATCCTCGAGGTGCACACGCGCGACAAGAATCTGCTCGACGTGGACCTCGAGCTGATCGCCCGCCAGACGAGCGGCCTGACCGGGGCCGATCTCGCCAACATCTGCAACGAGGCGGCGATCTTCGCGGCCCGCCGGGGAGCCGACGGGATCGCGGCGCTCGACTTCGATCATGCGCTCGAGCGGATCATCGCCGGCGCCCAGTCGCGGCGGGTGCTGAGCGACCACGAGCGGAGGGTCGTCGCCTACCACGAGGCCGGCCACGCCCTCTGCGGCGAGCTTCTCCCGAGCGTCGACCCGGTGCACAAGATCTCGATCGTCCCGCGCGGCCGGGCGCTCGGCTACACGCTGAACCTGCCCGACGAGGACCGCTACCTGAAGACGCGCGACGAGCTCGTCGACTTCATGACGATGCTGCTCGGCGGACGCGCCGCCGAACGCGCGGTCTTCGGCGACGTCACGACCGGCGCCTCCGACGACCTGCGGCGGGTCGCCGACATCGCCAACGCGATGATCTCCGACTACGCGATGGGGACCTCGGGCGCCGTCATGGGAACCGACGCCAACGCCCAGGTCTCAGACCTGACGCTGCGCATCCGCGACGAGGAGCGCGAGCAGCTGATCCACGAGTCCCGCCGGGCGGCCAGCGAGCTGGTCGAGACCCACCGCGCCAAGCTCGACGAGCTGGCGGGCGAGCTCTTGGCCAACGAGGTACTCGAGCGAGCTACGATCGACCGGATCATGGCCGGCGTGGCCCGGCGGCCGTCGATCGCCGCGTTCCAGCGCAGCGGCGGGACGGTGGGCGGTCCTCCGCGGTAGCCGCCGCGGTGACTTTCCGGTGGGCGCGTGGTCTCAAGCACCAGGCGACTACAGGAGGCGGATCAGGATGGGACGGATCGTGGTAACCGAGTTCATCTCGCTGGACGGCGTCATCGAGGCACCGGGCGGGGGCGAGGACTTCGAGCACGGAGGCTGGAGCTTCGAGGTGGACCGGGGCCCGGAGGGCGACCGGTTCAAGCTCGACGAGGCACTCGGGTCCGAGGCTCTGCTGCTCGGCCGGGTGACCTACGAAGGCTTCGCCGCGGCCTGGCCGGCGATGGAGGGGGAGTTCGCCGACAAGTTCAACGGCATGCCCAAGTACGTCGTCTCGTCGACGCTCGAGGAGCCGTCCTGGAACAACACGACGGTCCTGCGCGGGGACGCGGCCGAGGAGGTCGCCCGCCTGCGCCGGGAGCTCGGCGGGGACATCGTGGTCCACGGGAGCGCTCAGCTCGCGCAGACGCTGATCGAGCACGACCTGGTCGATGAGCTGCGGCTGATGGTCTTCCCCGTCGTGCTCGGGAGCGGCAAGCGGCTGTTCGGCGAGACGAGCGGCAAGAGGCGGCTCCGGCTCGCGGACTCCCGGGCGGTCGGCGCCGGGATCGCCATCCTCACCTACGGGCGGCCGTAGAGGCGGGTCACTAGACTCCGCCCCGCATGTTCGAGCGCATCGATCACATCGGGGTCGCCGTCAACGACCTCGAGCCGGCGATCAGCCTCCTGCAGGGGACGTTCGGGATGCCGCTCGTCCACCGCGAGGTCGTCGTCTCCCAGGGCGTCGAGGCGGTCCTCCTGGACATCGGCGAGAGCCATGTCGAGCTGTTGGCGCCGCTCGGCGAGGACACCCCGGTCGGGCGCTTCCTGGCCAAGAGCGGCCCGGGGCTCCATCACGTGGCCTACGCCGTGGGCGACGTCGACGCGGCGCTCGCCAAGCTCGGCGGCGAAGGCGTGCGGCTGATCGACAAGACGGCGAGAATCGGCCTGCGGGGATCGCGGGTCGCCTTCCTGCATCCGGCCGGCTGCGGCGGGGTCCTCACCGAGCTCGTCGAAGCGGCGGCCCACTGATGGCCACGCCCGCCCGCGCACAGCGCATCTCGATCGGGTTCGTCGGCGGCCAGGTGATCGCCACCCGCGTGGCGGCCGATCAGCTCGAGGCCTTCCAGAAGTCGCTCGAGGTCCGCGAGGGCTGGTACGCGCTCGTCTGCGACGACGCGACGATGCATCTCGATCGCGCCCAGGTCTGCTTCGTCCGGATTGACTCGGACGAGCCGCGCGTCGGCTTCGGCACCTGACCCCAGCCGTGGCGCGGGCGACCGGCCTCGAGGCCGCGCTGGCGCGCCTGCTGCGGGCCGGCGGTCCGTCGCCGCGGATCGCCCGCTTCTCGAGCCTCGGCGAGCACGGCGCGGTCTGGCTGATCATCGGGGGGGTGATGGGCGCGCTCGGAAGGCCGCAGCAGCGCGACGCCTGGCGCCGGGCGACGGCCCGCGTCGCCGCCGCCTACGCGGTGAACACCGCGCTCAAGCTGATCGTCCGCCGCCGTCGTCCGCCGGGCGGACTCAGCTCGACGCTGACGGGCCTGAGCTTCCCGAGCGCCCATGCGGCGACGTCGTTCGCCGCGGCGCGCGGCTTCACCCGGGCCGGGGGGCCGGCGGCGCCGCTCTACGCGCTGGCCGGCGCGCTGGCCCTCTCACGCCTGCGCCTCGGCGTCCACCATCCGAGCGACGTCCTCGCGGGCGCGGTGCTCGGGTTCGTCGTCGCGGGGGGCCGGCGATGAAGATCGGCATCGTCGGCATGCCCAACGCCGGCAAGTCCTCGCTCTTCAACGCCTTGACCCAGGCCGGCGCCGAGGCGGCTAACTACCCGTTCACGACGATCGAGCCGAACGTCGCCGTCGTACCCGTGGTCGACGAGCGCCTCGCCCGGGTGGCCGAGCTGCTCGGAGCGAGCGAGCTCGTCTACGACACGATCTACTTCCACGACATCGCCGGGCTGGTGGCCGGCGCCGCGTCGGGCGAGGGCCTCGGCAACAAGTTCCTGGCCAACATCCGCGAGACCGACGCGATCATCCACGTGGTCCGGGCCCACGCCGACGCCAACGTGATCCACCCGGAGGGGCGCGTCGATCCACTCCACGACATCGAGACGATCGAGACCGAGCTGATCCTCGCCGACCTCGAGCAGGCCGAGCGGCGCCTGACAAGGGTCGTGCGGGACGCCCGCGGGGGCGACCGGGCGGCGATCGCCGAGCAGCGGTGGCTCGAGGCGCTGATCGAGGCGCTCCAGTCGGGACGCCCGGCCCGCTCTGTCTCCCCGCCGAAGGACGCCCCGGACGCGATGCGACTGCTCGGGCCGCTTACGGCCAAGCCCGTCCTCTTCGCGGCCAACGTCGACGAGGGCGACGCCGAGGTCCCGGCGGCGATCGCCGCGCACGCCGCCGCCCAGGGCGCGGGAGCGGTCGCCGTTTCGGCCCGCATCGAGGCCGAGCTCGGGGAGCTCGACGAAGAGGAGGCGCAGATGATGCGCGAGGAGCTCGGGGTCGGCGAGTCGGGGCTCCAGCGGGTGGTGCGCGGCGCCTTCGAGCTGCTCGAGCAGATCGCCTTCTTCACCGCCGGCGAGGCCAAGCCGGCCCAGTCGTGGCACCTGCGCCGTGGGCTCAGCGCCTGGCACGCGGCCGGGCAGATCCACTCCGACATCCAGCGGGGCTTCGTTCGGGCCGAGGTGATCAACTGGGCATCGCTGATCGACGCCGGCGGCTACGCCGGCGCCCGCGAGCGGGGGACGCTTCGCCTCGAGGGCCGTGACTACGCGATCGCCGACGGCGACGTGATCACGGTGAAGTTCACGCCTTAGGGGGGCGGGCCCCGAGGCGCGCGGCGATCTCCCCGGCCAGAGCCTGGAGGCCGGGCAGGGGACGGATGAAGACCGTGAAAACGGCGATCTGGTCGTGCTCGTCGAGCTCCAGCAGATCGACTCCCTCGATCACCTCCGGGCCGACGCGGCAGCGGAAGACGAGCACGTGCGTAGAGCCGCCCTCGTCGGCGAGAGCGTGGAGGTACTCGAAGTCCTCGAAGAGCTCGACGAGGACGCCGAAGACGGCCCGCACCCGCTCGCGCCCCTCGACCGGCGCAGCGATCACCGGGCTGGCGAGGCATACGTCGGGGGCGAGGGTCTCCGTCATCGCGTCGGCGTCGAGGGCCTCGGCCGCCCGGCGGAAGCGTTCTGCCGCGTTCGGGCTGGGCGACGCCATACGGCAATCATGCCATCATCGGAGGCGCGCCCTGAACGGGCTCGGCTGAGGGCGGGCGGGCTCCTTGACCTTCGTGCGAACATACGTTCGTATGACGAGCCAGGGCTCAGCTTACGGACGGTTTCGGCGGGCGCTGCGGGCCGGCAACCTCACCCAGGCCCACGCGGCGGCGCTCGAGCTCCCGCAGATCGACCTCGTCGACGCGCTGTGCATCGTCCTCCTGATGAGCACCGACGACGACGAGCGCTACGACCGGGCGGCCACCCGGTGGCTCGCCCGGTTCGCCCTCGAGCGGCCTTCGGCCCGGCTCGAGGATCTCCAGCTCGGCCTCCACGCCCTGGAAGCGCTGCCCTACAACGAGGACGCCGCCAGGCAGACGATCCGCGGGCTGTGCGAGGCGCACGGGCTGCGCCGGGTGGCCGACGCGCTCGGCTGAGGGAGTCAGCGCTTCGTCGCGTAGCCGAACAGCGAACTGTCGACCAGCCACTCGACCGGCGCCCGATCGTCGGTGTAGACCGCCCCGCCGGCCGGCGCCGGGCCGAGTCGGGCGGCGACGGTGGCGGCCAGCGGGCGGACCGCCGGGTCGAGCGCGGGCGCGGCTGTGCGGATCAGCCCCGGGTCGAGGGGGCGGCGGCTGGCCACGACGAACACGTTGGTCTCGTCGACGACGTCGTGGGCGACGTAGGGGAAGACGGCGCGAAGGGTGGCGGCGATCACCCGCTCGAGCTCGCCCGAGGTCGAGGGATGGCCGACGTTGACCATCACGAGCCCCGGCCGGGTCAGCCGCGCCGCCGCCTCGGCGAAGAACTCGCGGGTCGTCAGGTAGAAGGGGATGTAGGGCTGACGGTAGGCGTCGACCTCGATCGCGTCGTAGCGCGGCCCCGGCCCGCGGAGGAACGGCCGGGCGTCGGCGGCGATCGTGCGGAGGCGGGGACCGTGGAGGTCGAACAGGCGCCGGCCGACGGCGGTCAGGGCGCCGTCGATCTCGACGGCGTCGACCGCGGTCTGGGGGAAGAAGCGCCCGTAGGCGCGGGCGGTGGTGCCGGCGGCATCGCCGAGGATGGCCAGGCGCCGGGGCGGCGCGCCGCGGGTGGCGAGCGGCAGCACCAGCGGGTCGTCCCAGTAGTTGCCGGTGAGGAACGACCCGGGACGCAGGAGCGAGTGGATCGCCTGACCCTCGTTGAGCTCGAGCCAGCGCTCGCCGTCAGGGCGCTGGATGACCCGGAGGTGCTGGTAGGTCGTGTCGGCCTCGTAGATCACGCGGCCGTCGGCCGTCGCGCGCACCTGGCGGGGCGGGAGCGCAAGGAGGACGATCAGGAGCGCGGCGACGCCGAGCCCCCACCGCGGCGCGCCGCGGATCCCGACGACGGCAAGCCCGAGGGCGAAGGCGAGGAAGGTGTCGCGCGTCCCGAGCCAGGGGATCAGCACGAGGGCGGAGAGGAACGTCCCGGTCAGGGCGCCGAGCGTCGAGATCGCCGAGAGGCGCCCGCTGACCCGGCCGGAGTCCTCGACGCCGCGCAGCGAGAGGCGGAGCGCGAACGGCGTCACCGCCCCGAGGAGGAGCAGGGGGACGGCGCAGAGGATGAGGACGCCGGCCAGCGAGCCGACGAAGGCCTCGGCGGAGATCGTGTCGAGCGCCCGGCTGGCGGCGTCGAGGAAGGGCGTGGCGACGAAGGGGACGGCGGCCAGCAGGGCGGCGGCGGCGACCACGAGGCGGCCGAGCGTCGCGTCCGTCGGCGATCGGTCGGCGAGCCGCCCGCCGATCGCGTAGCCGGCGCTGAGGGCGAGCAGGACGACGGCGATCGTGTTCGCCCAGACGATCGTCGAGGCGCCGAAGTACGGGGCGAGGAGGCGGGCAGCGGCGATCTCGGTGCCGAGGCTGGCGCTGCCGACGACGAACACCAGCAGCCGCAGGCCCCGGGGCGCCGGGACGTGATCCCCGCCGGCCGGGGGGGCCGCTCTCTGCACCGGCTCTACGGTAGCCGCCGCGGCATCCGTGGGCGGCGCACTCGTGGTGCGATCCGGAGAGACCTCTATGGCTGCTCGAGCCGGGCGGCGAGCCGCTCCATGCCGAGGCGGCGGGCGGCCGCGGCGCCGGCGGACCGGTCGGTCGGGGTGTCGGGTGGGAGCTCCACCTCGACTTCGACCAGAGTGGCGATCCGCAGGAAGTCGCGGAGCTCGTCGGCCTGCTCGCGCAGCGCCGCGCCGATCCGCGGCCGCTGGCGGTTCGCGGAGGCGATCACCCGCTCGAGCGAGCCGTACTCGCGCAGGAGGTCGGCGGCCGTCTTGGCGCCGATCCCCTTGGCCCCGGGGAGGCCGTCGGACGGGTCGCCGCGCAGCGCGATCAGGTCGGGGACCTGCTCCGGCGTGACACCGTAGCGGGCCCGGACCTCGGCGACGTCGAGGGCGACGGGCGGCTCGTTCTTCTTCATCTCGAGCACGGCCGTCCGTTCGTCGACCGCCTGGTAGAGGTCGCGGTCGCCGGTCAGGATCAGCGTCCGTCCTCCGGCCTGACCCTCGATCCGGGCGAAGGACCCGAGCAGGTCGTCGGCTTCGAGCCTGTCGTGGGCGGCGATCGTCCAGCCGAAGGCGGCGAGCAGGCCGGGCGCCTTCTCCCACTGGGCGCGGAGCTCGTCGGGCATCGGATCGCGGTGGGCGTGGTAGCTGGGGTAGAGAGCGACCCGGTACTCGGCCTCCTCGGCCCCGAGGCAGCAGACGACGGCGCGGGGGCGCAACGCGTCGATCGCGGTGAGGATCGTGTTGACCGTCCCGAGCAGAGCCCCGGTCGGCCGGTCCTCGCTGTCGCGGATCGAGCGGGGGAGGGCGAAGAAGGAGCGGTAGAGGAGCCAGGGCGTGTCGACCACCAGCAGCGGCTGCTCGCCCATCAGTTGGGGGGCGCCCCGGTGCCGCCGGTCGGTGAGCTCGGCGGTGGCCCGGCCGGCGGGGGCGGCGCCGGCGCCGAGGGCGAGGTGGTCATGCACGGCGCCTGCCAGCCGGCGGGCGCCCGGCCGTCGGCGGCGGTGACCGCGAAGCACGCCCAGGTGTCGGGGAGGCCGAACCGCGCCTGGAGCGCGGTGCCGCTCACCGTGGTCTGACCGGCGCTGCCGACCACGGTCGCCCGGATGACCCGCGGGGAGACGCCGCGCTTGGTCACGACGATCGCCCGGAGCGTCCCCCGCACGAGGCTGCCGAGCCGCGCCTGGGCCTCGCCGAGTGTGAGGCGGAGGTTGAAGCGGTGGCGCGGTGAGACCGCGTCGTAGGGATCGTCGACCGAGACCAGCCAGGGCGCCGGCGGGGTGCCGGCGAAGGCGTTCTGGATGCTCTCGGTGCGCCCGCCCGAGGTGTCGAAGTAGAAGGTGATGACCGGCCGGCCCTGGTAGGTGACGACCTCGCCGGCGGTCATGGCCACCGCCCGGTCGGTGGCCGGCGTCTCGCCGGCGACGCCGACGTAGAGCTGTGAGCGGGTGTCGGAGTAGACGTCGAAGCCCTGGTGGCCGGTCTCGGTGATCGCGTAGGTGCGGGCGGCGACCGCCTGGGCCTCGAGTTCGGCCAGCGGCCAGGAGGCGTCGCTCTCGACGGCGACCACCCCCCGGGCGTAGTCGTCGATGCCGACGAGATCGATCGCGTCGACCGCCCCGCCGTCCGGCCGCACCTCCAGCGAGCCGCGGTAGTGGCCGTTGCGCCGGCCGTTACCGGCCGTGCCCTCGAGCGTCAGCGCCCCGGAGGCCGGGGTGACGACGAGCGGAGCGGGAAACGTGCCGATCAGGCCGCGCGGACCGGAGATCGTCACGCGGGAGCGTCCGGCCGCGCTCGCCCGGTAGACGGAATGCGCGGCGAGGCGGCGCCCGCCGGCACGAGCCGCCCCGGTGAAGGCGACGCTGCCGAGCGCCCGCTGCATCAATACCCGGACGACTCGCCCGCTTGGCGCCTGGCCGATCGTGGTACCTGTGTAGTAGTGCGCGAGGATCGCCCGATAGTCGAAGCCGTGGAGGGCGAGGCCGTAGGCGCCGTACTGGCTCATGCCGACGCCGTGCCCGCTGCCGCCGCCGTAGATCAGGACCATCGGCGCGGCGCCCGCCGCGGCCGGAGCGGCCAGCGCGGAGATCAGGCTCGCTGCCAGCAGACGGCGCACCTTGCGCACGGTAGCTGACCTTCGATGACCGAGGAAGAGGTACTCGCCGCAGTACCGAAGCAGCTCCTGATCGGCGGGTCGTGGCGCGAGGCGACCGGAGGCGGGCGCCTGGCGGTCGGCGACCCGGCGACCGGCGCGAGGCTGTGCGAGGTCGCGGACGGCGGCGAGGACGACGCACGGGCGGCTCTCGATGCCGCTTGCGGAGCGGGATCGGCATGGGCGGCCACCCCGCCGCGGGAGCGGGGCGAGGTCCTGCGGCGGGCCTTCGAGGCGATCGCCGCGCGGACCGACGAGCTCGCCCTCCTGATGACCCTCGAGATGGGCAAGCCGGTGCGCGAATCGAAAGCCGAGATCGCCTACGCCAACGACTTCGTCCGCTGGTTCGCGGAGGAGGCGGTCCGCATCGACGGGCGCTATGCGACGAGCCCCAACGGAGGCGGGCGGCTGATCACCGTCCGCCAGCCGGTGGGACCGTGCCTGCTGATCACGCCGTGGAACTTCCCGCTCGCGATGGGCACGCGGAAGATCGCCCCGGCGATCGCCGCGGGCGCCACGATGGTGGTCAAGCCGGCCCGCCTGACGCCGCTGTCGATACTCGCGCTCGGGGCGATCCTCGGGGAGGCGGGGCTCCCGGACGGCGTCCTCAACATCATCACGACGAGCCGCTCGGGCGAGGTCACCGACCCGCTGTTTGACGACCGGCGCCTGCGCAAGCTGTCCTTCACCGGGTCGACCCCGGTCGGGCGGAGGCTGGCCGCTCGGGCGATGGACGGGGTTCTGCGCGTGTCGATGGAGCTCGGCGGGAACGCCCCGTTCCTCGTCTTCGAGGACGCCGACATCGAGGCGGCGCTCGACGGGGCGATGATCGCCAAGCTCCGCAACATGGGCGAGGCCTGCACGTCGGCCAACCGCTTCCACGTCCACGCGTCGCTGGTCGACCGCTTCGCCGCCGGCCTGGCCGAGCGGATGGGCAGGCTGCGGCTGGGGCGGGGGACCGATCCGGACACCGACGTCGGCCCGCTGATCGACGAGTCCCAGCGCGAGACGGTGGCCGAGCTGGTCGACGACGCGGTCAGCCGCGGGGCGCGCGTCCTCGTCGGCGGCGAGGTGCCCGAGGGGCCGGGCCATTTCTACCCGCCGACGGTCGTCGTCGACGTCCCGCCGGACGCCCGCCTCCTGCGGGAGGAGATCTTCGGGCCGGTCGCGCCGATCGTCAGCTTCGAGACCGAGGAGGAGGCGATCGCTGCGGCCAACGACACCGAGTACGGGCTCGTCGCCTACCTCTACACCCGCGACCTCCAACGGGCGCTGCGCGTGTCCGAGCGCCTGGAGACCGGCATGGTCGGGCTCAACCAGGGCATGGTCTCGAACGCGGCGGCCCCCTTCGGCGGGGTCAAGCACTCGGGCTTCGGCCGCGAAGGCGGCTACGAGGGGATCAACGAGTATTTGGAGACCAAGTACATCGCGGTGGCGATGTAGGAGGGCGTAAGGGAGCGCTCAGCGGCGGCGTGCCGCGCCACCCGGGAGGCGCCGCTCGGCCGCCGCGCAGGAGAGGCAGCGGACGCCGTCGGGGAGCGCCCGCAGGCGGGCGGCGGCGATCGGGCCGCCGCAGCCGTCGCACGCCCCGTAGGTGCCCTCGTCGAGCTTGGCCAGGGCCCGCTCGGTCCGGGCCAGTCCGGCTTCGAGGGATTCTCCGACGCCGATCTCGGTCAGCCGGCTGATCGCCTCGACGGTGCCGTCGCCGATCCGCTTGCCGAAGCCCTGGGCGGCGCCGCGCTCCGGGCGCTTGGCCAGAGCGGCAACGCGCTCGCGCGCGCGATCACGGCGAGCCTCGAGCTGGCGCCGGATCGCCGCGGGATCGTCGTCGGGGCCGGTGGGGGCCATGCGGTCCTCCTACCCGGCGCGGCCGGGGCCTACGCCGGCGTCAGCGGGGCGGCCAGGCGCCGAGCGGACGGCCGATCTCCCAGTGGTGTCCGCACGGCCGAGAGCTGGGCGACGACGGCCTCGTGCGCGTCGATGCCGCCGACGCGGTAGTCCTCGACGGCGCCGAAGGCCGCCTGGTAGAACTCGATCGCCGCCCGGCCGCGGCGAACCGAGAGCTGGGCCATGATCCGCGGCGGGCGCCGATCCACACGGGCGAGTCTAGGGCGCGGTCCCGGGCGACGTGAACGGCAATCTGGTGCTACGCTCGGTCGGCGCGCGAGAGGCGCGCGCAGCGCAGAAGGGGTCGACCGGTGCCCTGTCGAGTGGTCGCCGGTCGGACTACTTCTCGTAGTTCACGCTCACCATACGAGGAGCCGTCCCCATCCCGTCTGCCGAGACCGAACCTGCTGCGAACGAAGCGTCCGAGGGCGGGGTCCTCGTCGCCGAGCCGCCGGTCGCGACCGGCGCTGCGGGCGTCCAGGTCATGGCGAACAAGACATCCGAGCGGGTGGCCAACGCCGTGGTCCCGATCGTGC
>JBPCNA010000129.1:0-21881 GCA_051001735.1 Solirubrobacteraceae bacterium | reverse complement strand
CGCCGTTCAGCATCGCCAAGCGAATCCTCTTCCTCTCCCGCCTCCCCCCCCGCCAGCCTCCCTGCCCTTCTTTCCTCCTGGCTGCCGCCGCCCCCCCGATCGGAGTCTCCGGACCGAGCCTGACCGTGCTGGTGCTGATCGCCGTCGGCATGCTCCTCGTGGTGCCGGTCGTCGTGTTCGGGCTGGCCACGCGCCTCGCCCGCCGCCTGCGCGGCCGCTGACCTCAGCTCACCACGCGACGGCTGACCTCAGCTCAGCAACAGCACGAGCCAGACCGTGGTCCGCGGGTCGTACTCGACGCCCCAGACGTCGGCCAGGCGGTCGACGAGAAGGAGCCCGAAGCCGCCGGCGATGCCGGGCTCCGGCGGGTCGGCGGCCGGCGCGAATCCCGTTCCGGCGTCGGTGACGCTGATCCGCAGCGCGCCTCCGGCGACCGTCGCGCACAGGTGGATCGTCTCGCTCGCCGTGGCGCCCGAATGGCGGACGGCGTTACTGACCAGCTCCGAGCCGAGCAGGAGCGCGGTCTCGCGGGCGCGGCGACCGAGCCCGAGGCCCTCGAGCGCACGACGAGCCAGCGCGGGCGCAGCCGTGGTCATCGGCAGGTCGAGCGCAAGTTGGTCTGCCGGCATCGAACCGCCCCTTGGGTAGACCGCGATCCTTGTCGCCTACCCACCGGGCGGGCGGCGGAAACCCGCCGGGCCTCACCCTCGGGCCCGGGTCTCTCACCCTCGGGTTTGAGCCGAGTCAGGGCCGGGCAGCCTCGCGGACATGCCCCGGTGGTCCTTTCTCGGCGCCGCGCTGGCCGGCGGCCTCGCGCTTGCCGCGCCGGCGGCGCCGGCGGCGGCCGCTTCGTTTCCGACGCGACACGCGCTCGCCTTCGGCGCGGGCGGCGGCGCGGCCAGCGTCAACCCCTATGCGACCCGCACGGCGATCGCCGTCCTGCGGCGAGGCGGCAACGCAGTCGACGCGGCGATCGCCGCCAACGCCGTCCTCGGGGTGACCGAGCCCTTCGTGGCCGGGATCGGAGGCGGCGGCTTCATGGTCATCTACCTCGCCCACGGCCACCGGGTGATCACGATCGACGGGCGTGAGACCGCGCCTCGCGCGATGAGCCCGACGGCGTTCATCGACCCGGCCACGGGCAAGCCGATCCCCTTCTATCCGCAGCGGGTGACCAGCGGGATGGCGGTCGGTGTCCCGGGCACGCTGGCCACTTGGGAGGCGGCGCGCCGGCGCTTCGGCTCGATGACCCTGCGTTCGCTCCTCCAGCCGGCGGCCGCGCTGGCCGACGGCGGCTTCGTGGTCAGCCAGACCTTCCATGACCAGACGCTCCAGAACCAGCCGCGCCTCGCCGCCTTCGCGGCCAGCCGGGCGCTCTTCCTCGGCGCCGACGGCCAGCCGCCGGCCGTCGGAAGCGTCCGGCACAACCCGGATCTCGCCCGGACCTACCGGCTGCTCGAGCGGCGCGGGCCGGCTGCGCTCTACCACGGATCGGTCGGACGGGCCATCGTCCTCGCCGCCGACTATCCGCGGCCGACCGGGCTCGGTTTCCCCGTGCCCGGCGGCGTGATGCGCCGGGCCGACCTGGCTGCCTACACCGCGCCGACGCGGGCGCCGACCCACGTGAGCTACCGCGGCTACGACATACTCGGCATGGCGCCCCCCTCGAGCGGGGGGACGACCCCCGGCGAGGCGTTGAAGATCCTCTCCGGGTTCGACATGTCGGCACCCGACCGAGCGCTCGCCCTCCACCGCTACCTCGAGGCGTCGCGGCTGGCCTTCGCCGACCGCAACCGCTACGTCGGCGACCCGGCCTACGTCAACGTCCCGGTGGCCGGACTCCTCTCCGACGCGTTCGCGGCGTCGCGGCGGTGTGCCATCGGCCCGGTGTCTCTGGTCAGCCCGGTGGCCTTCGGCAACCCGTTCGCGCCGTCCCCGAGCGCGTGCCCGGCGACCACGGCTCCGCCCGCCACCGTCGCCGAGGGCCCGTCGACCAACCACCTCGTGGTGGCCGACCGCCAGGGCAACGTGGTGAGCTACACGTCGACGATCGAGCAGATCGCCGGCAGCGCGATCAGCGTTCCCGGGTACGGCTTCCTCCTCAACAACGAGCTCACCGACTTCGATCCCCAGCCGGCCACCCCCGGTGTGCCCGACCCCAACCTCCCGGCTCCGGGCAAGCGCCCGCGCTCGAGCATGGCGCCGACGATCGTCCTCCGGGGCGGGCGGCCGTGGCTCGCGCTCGGCAGCCCCGGAGGGTCGACGATCATCACCACCGTCCTTCAGATCCTGATCGACCGGATCGACTTCGGCATGCCGCTGGGCCAGGCGGTGGCCGCGCCGCGCGCCACGCAGCAGAACCAGCCGACGACGAGCGCCGAGCCGGCGTTCATCGCCGACAACGGCTCCGCTCTGACCGACCGCTTCGGTCAGCACCTCGTCTCGACGCCGGAGATCGGCGCGGCCGCGGCGATCGAGTTCCATCCCGGCGGGCGGCTCGAAGCGGCCGCCGAGCCTGTCCGGCGGGGCGGCGGCGACGCCGCCGTGGTATCGCCGAGGCGTTGAGAGCGGCGGCCCCGGCTCAGGCCGGGGCGAGGTTGTCGTCGTTGCGGCTGCCCTCGCCGCCGAGGGCGACGGTGGCGCGGGCAGTGGCCAGGTGATAGAGGATCAGCAGCTGGACGAGGCCGAGCGACTCCGACCGGTGCGGTTCGTTGCCGAGCTTGAACTCGCCGAGGTGCTCAGAGCGCAGGTGGCTGGCGAAGTGCATGCGGTCCCAGATGACGCCTTCGATCTCCGCCGCCCGGTCGCGGTCGAGGTCGCCGGGGATGCGCAGGACGCACTCCTCGTCGCGCTCCTCGAGGGAGATGGCGCCCTCGCTCTGCTCGACGAACACGTCGAGGTCGGGGTGGGGCAGGCTCTCGCGGAGGGTGAGCTCGGCGGCCAGATGCTCCTGGTCGTCGTTCTCACCGGGAATGAAGGCGACGATGATGTCGGCGTGGCGCTTCTGCGGGCGGATGAAGGACGCCGAGTCGGGCTCGCGGCGCTCGAGGTCGTCGAGCACCTCCTTCTCGGTGTAGCCCCGGCGCGTCGAGTCGCGCGACACCTTCCACTGGCGCCGGAGCTCCTCCGGCGGATCGAGGTAGACGCGGACGTCGTAGGTCGCGCGCATGTCCTGGGTGTGGAAGCCGAGCAGCCCCTCGATCACCGTGAAGCCCTCGGGCCGCACGTAGACGGGCGGTCCGAACGTCCCGTCACCGTGCTGATAGACGGGCTTGAGGATCGGCTCGCCCTGGCGGATCAGCAGAAGGTGCTGGGCCATGATGTCGAGGTAGTTGCAGTCAGGATCGAGCGGGGTGATCCCCCGCTCGGCGCGCTGCTTGCGGTCGTACTTGTGGTAGTCGTCGGTGCAGACATGTGTCACCGAGTCCTCGCCGAGGAGCTGCACGAGGCCGCGGCTGAGCGTCGTCTTGCCGGCGGCAGAGTCGCCGACGATACCCAGGATGATCGGTCGCGGAGCCATGTCCGGGAGTCTACGCGCTCGCGCGCGAGGGGAGGGTGCCGGACCGTCGGTCGGGGTCCGCGCGCGGGACGGCCGGCTCAGGGCCGGACGCGCGGAGCGAGCGCGCCGCGGTGGGCGCCGGTGTGCGGTCCCGGCGCCGGTCGCCGGAGCGGCCCTGTGGACCGGTGGGCCAGGATCACGGCGGCCCGTACCTCGCGCCAGACGAGCACGGCGGCAATAGCGATCAGGGCGCCGAGCAGGAGTCCGATCAGCCCGGCGGTCACATAGGGCTTGGCGGCGGCCAGCGAGCCGGTGTGGCAGGCGCCGAGATGCCGCGCGGCCGCCGAGCAGCCGCCGGCCGAGCCGGTGCGCGAACCGGCGAGCACGAGGCCGAGCGCGGCGCCGCCGGCGGAGGTGAGGGCGACGGCCCAGGCGGCCGTCCAGGCGCCCCGGGGTGGGTCGCTGCGCACGTCGGTTGCCATGACCATGCCATCGGCGGTGATCGACGCGACCTTTAGCCTGGCGCGCACCGCGACCGCGGCGCCGTAGACTCGCCACGCGATGCGCCGACGCCTCACGTGCCTGGTCGGCGCCCTCGCGGCGCTTTCTCCCGCCGCCGCGGTCGGGTCGGCCGGGCCGGTGCCGCTCCACATCGTGCAGGCTCAGCAGACCGGCGGGCCGCTCGATCTCGCCTCCGTCACCTTCGCCCAGCTCCACGGCCAGCTCAAGCTGACGATCGTCACCCGCGGGGAGTGGACGCCGGGCGAGTTGGCGCCCCGGCGTCGTCGGCGCCTCTGCCTCCGCGTGGCCGAGGGGGCGGGCAATCCGGTCACCGCCTGCTTGGCCAAAACCGGCGGCGGCGTCGCCGTGCGGATCGGCGGTCGACTGACCGCGGTGGCGGCGACGCGTCCAGACCTGCGCACCATCGTGCTACGGATCGATCCCGCCCTCCTGCGCCTGGCACCCGGGCGCTTCAGTTGGCAGGTGACCTCGGCCTGGACCGGCGCCGCGGTCGGCTGTCCGCCGACCACCGCCTGCCACTCGACGCTGCCGGCCGCCGGGGTCGCCACCTACCGCCTGGCGGCGACCGCGGCGATCGGCTGCCGCCGCACCGGCCCGGCGCTCAACTTCAACGGCTCGCGCAGCCGGCGGACCGTCGCCCTCACCTTCGACGACGGCCCGTGGCCCGACACACCGGCGTTCGTCTCGGTGCTCGAGCGCGAGCGAGTCCCGGCCACCTTCTTCGTGATCGGCGGTCAGGTCGGCGGCCACGGCGCGCTCCTGCGGCGCGAGCTCGGCGACGGCGACGCACTCGGCAACCACACGTTCACCCATCCCCTCCTGACCCGGACCGGCGACGCCGCGTCGCAGCTGTCGCGCACGACGGCGGCGATCGCGCAGGCGTCCGGCTACCGGCCGTGCGTGTTTCGGCCGCCCTACGGCGGTCAGGACGCCGGCGTCGTCGACACCGCGCTGGCCCAGCAGATGAGCACCGTGGTGTGGGACGTCGATCCGGGCGACTACACCCGGCCCGGGACCGACGCGATCGTCGCCCGCGTGCTCGGCGCCGTGCGCAACGGCTCGATTGTGCTGATGCACGACGGGGGCGGACCGCGCGATCAGACGCTCGCCGCCGTCCCGCGGATCATCGATGCGCTGCGCGGCCGCGGCTACCGGTTCGCGACGGTGCCCGAGCTGCTCGGCTACCAGACGTTCTACGCATAGACCGTCCGCCGATCGGGTACGGTCTCGCCCCGATGAATCCGGTCAGGATCGCGGTCGCCGGCGGCGGCTACGGAGCCAAGGTGGCCCTACCCGTCTACGCCGAGCTCGACGAGTTCGAGCCGGTGGCGATCTGGTCGCGGCGCCCCGAGCGCGCCCGCGAGCTCGCCGAGGAGGCGGGCCTCGAGCTGGGCACCGCCGATCTCGAAGAGCTCCTCTCCGTCCCGGGCCTCGAGGCAATCCACGTGGCGACGCCGGTCGTCACCCACGCGCGCTTCGCGATCGGTGCGGCCGCCCGCGGCCTCCACGTGATGTGCGAGAAGCCGCTGGGCGACAATCTCGCGCAGGCGCGGCGGATCGTCGGCGCGATCGAGTCGGCCGGGGTGGTCGGCGCGGTCAACTACGGGCGCCGCATGCAGGAGACCCGTCGGCGCCTGATCGAGCTCGCCCGCGAGGTGGTCGGGACGCCGCGGATGGTGACGATCTCGCTGATCCACCGAGACCACGCCACCCCGGACTCGCGGCCCTTCACCTGGGTCAACGACGCCCGCCTCGGCGGCGGCCGGCTCCAGGGCTACGGGGTGCACGACCTAGACCTGGTGCTCGAGCTCTACGCGGTCGAGGCGGTGGCCGCGGTCACCGAGGTCGGCGTGCCGCTGCGCGACGACGGAGCCGGAGGTCTGCGCCGGGTCAGCGCGGAGGACGCCTACGCGATGCTTCTGCGCTTCCGCGGCGGCGGCATCGGCGTCGTCAACCTCGCCTCCACAGCCCGCCACGGCCGCGGCGACGTGCTCGAGCTACACGGCGAGGACGGGACGGTCCGCCTCGACGCCGAACGCCGGATCTGGTGGGGCCGGGCGGGGGAGGAGCTGCGCTGCGAAGGGCCGCTGTCGGCGAGCTCGAGCGAGGCCTTCGCGCGGATCGCCCGGAGCTTCTACGCGGCGATCCGAGAGGGCACGCCGCCCGAGCCGTCGCTCGCCGAGGGCCTGCGCGTGCAAGCGGTCTACGACGCCGCCCGGACCGCCGAGCTCGAGCGCCGCTGGGTGGCGCCGGCGCCCGTTGCCTGAACGCGCCGGCGAGGCGGTACGGTCTGCCGATGACCAACGACGACACGATCGAGGTTCGCGAGCGGGGAAAGCCGATCGAATTCACCTTCGCGGACCTGATGCGCTACCACGGGCCGGGCTCGCCCGGCGGAGTGGCTCACGCCTTCAAGGTGATGCAACGGGCTTTCCCCCTGCTCGACCCCGACGCTCCGCCCGAGCGACGGGAGATCGAGATCGAGACGCCGTTCGGCGGGCCGGGGGCGCGCGACGCCTTCGAGCTCGTCACCCGCGCGGTCACCGGCGACCGCTATGTCGTCGACCCGAGCCTGGCGCGGACCTCGCGCGGGCGCACCCTCGAGCGCTTCGTCTTCACGCTGACCTACCGCGACCGCCGGGTGACGCTCCTCGTCCGCGAGGGCTTCGTCCCCGACGAGTTCATCGACCTTGCCCGGCGCGAGCACCGCAGCCCCGAGGAGGAGACGCGCCTCGACGTGCTCAAGGCGGAGATGGCCGAGCGGCTGACGACGAGCGCGGCGAGCGACGTCTACGACGTCACCGCCGACGTCTGAGCCGACCCTCGCCGGGTCATATCATTGGCGTCAGTGATGCGCGCGACCGCTGCGCCCGACCCCGACCTCATCCTCGCCGACGCGCTGCGCGGGCCGTCGTCGGACGACGCCGCGCGCTCGCTCGCCTTCTGGCGGGCGCGGCTCGAGCGGCTCCCCATCCACCGGGTGGGGGCGCGGCGCGAGGCGCGGGCGATGGTCGCCGCCTGGGAGGAGCGGCTCCGCCGGGCGGAGTTCGAGCGCGTCGGCGGTGGGCTGCTCGGCCGGCTGGCGGCCGGCATCAGCGTTCTCCGCGGCGAGCGTCCCGGGGCGATCGTGCGGCGGGCGGTCCTCCTCGCGGTGCCCCGCCGCGTGATCACCGGGTTCGTTGCCGTCCTGCTCGCGGTTACGGTGACCTTCGGCGTAGCGCTCGGCGTGGTCCTCGCCCGGGTCCTCTGAGCTCAGCGAGCCTGACCGGCGGACGCCGGACGCGCGGCTCTAGGCTGTAGGCCATGACCGTGGGCGGGGCGGCGCAGTTCCTGCCCGCGACGATGCAGAGGTGATGAGCGTGCTCCTGGTTGCGATCATGCTGGCTTACTCCAGGCTGTAGATGCCACGGCCCGTCCGGGATGTCGGACGTCGGTCGCCGGCCCTATCGTGACCATGTGGAGCTCCGCCAACTCGAGTACTTCGTGGCCATCGCCCGCCACGGCCAGTTCACCCGCGCGGCGGACGCCCTCTGGGTCACGCAGTCGGCCCTGTCGCAGCAGATCCGCCGTCTCGAGGCCGAGCTCGGCGTCGTGCTGCTGCGACGCACGCCGCGCGGCGCGGAGCTGACCGCCGCCGGTGAGGACCTGTTCGCGCGGGCGCTGGTCGTACTCGCCGAGGTCGCCCGGGCGCGTGAGGAGCTCGATCGTCATGCGGGGGTGACCCGCGGCCGCGTCCGCGTCGCGGCCACGACGATCGACGCGCCGCGGGTGTCGCGCGCACTCGCGATGTTCCACCGGGCGCATCCCGGCCTGCAGCTGGCCCTTCGCCACGTCCCCTCCGCCGACGTTCCGGCCCTGGTGGCGACCGCGGCGGTCGACGTCGCCGTCGCCGGCTGCGGCGGCGAGCTCCCGGCCGGCGTCGCGGTCGAGGAGCTCTGCGCCGAACCGCTGCGGGCGATGCTCCCCGCCGGCGACCCGCTGGCCGCGCTGGCTCCGCTCGAGCTCGCCGCGCTGCGGGGGCGTTCGTTCATCCTCGCCGAGCCGGGCAGCCTCCTCCGCGACACGGTGATGACCGCCTGCCAGGCGGCCGGGTTCAGCCCGGTGCCGCTGCTCGAGGTCTCAGACCCGGGCACTGTCCGGCATCTGGTCCAGGCCGAGCTCGGCGTCAGCCTCGCCCCGGCGTCGTGGTTCGAGCCGGCCGGCCCCGAGGTCGCCGGCGTCGGCCTGGCCGAGCCGGCGCCGCGCCACCGGGTCAGCCTCCTGACGCCGGCCGGCGGCCGGTCGCCGGCGGCCGACCTCCTCCTCGCGGCCCTACGCGCCGCCTTCGGCGACCGCTAGCTCGCGCGCCAGCTTGGCCTTGGAGCGGGCGCCGACGAGCCGCACGACCGGCTGCCCGTCGCGGAAGAGGATGAAGGTCGGCATCGAGAGCACCCCGTAGGCGGCGGCGGTGCGCCGGTGCTCGTCGACGTCGAGCTGCGCGACGCTGAGCTCCGGGTGCTCGGCCGCGAGCTCGGCGAGCACGGGCTTCATCACCCGGCATGGCGCGCACCAGGCGGCGGTGAAGTCGACGAGCACGGCGCCTTCGGCCTCGAGGACCTCGGCTTGGAAGCGGTCGTCGGTGAGGGTGTGGATCATGGTCGTGGTCATGCCGACGAGGATGTCCGACCCCGCCGCTCGACACCAGTCGAATCCGTCATGACGTACATAAGCGAGTCCGGCTAGTTTTGCCGGCGTGACCGAGCACGACCGTCGGGCGACGACCCGCCTCCCGGCCCCCCTCGCGAACCTGCGCGAGCGGCTGAGGACGATGGCGGCCGCGATCGGCGACACGCGCGAACGCGTGCTCGAGACGCAGGCGGCGCTGAGCGCCCAGATCGCCGAGCTGCGCGCCGCCGGCGAGGCGAGCGCGACGGAGCAGGCCGCGCACACGCGGGAGCTGCTGCTGGCCATCGCCGACGACGCCGGCGGCCGGCGCGACCGGCTCTGGACGGTGCGCGAGGGCCCGGAATACGCCGCCGCGTTCGAGGACCCGCAGCCGCTGATCAGCGTCGTGATCCCGACCTACGACAACCACGGCCTCCTCGCCGAGCGGGCGATCCCGTCGGTGCTGGCCCAGACCTACCAGCGGTTCGAGGTCGTCGTCGTCGGCGACGGTGCGCCGACCGCCGCCCGGGCCGCGGTCGAGGGCTTCGGCGACGCGCGCCTGAGCTTCACGAACCTGCCCTACCGGGGGCCCTACCCGGCAGAGCCGCACGCTCGCTGGCTGGTGGCCGGAGTCCCGCCCTACAACGAGGCGGTGCGCCTCGCCCGGGGTGCGTGGATCGCCCCGCTCGACGACGACGACGCCTTCCGCCCCGACCACCTCGAGCGCCTGCTCGCCGCGGCCCGGGAGCGGCGCCTCGAGCTTGCCTACGGGCAGGTCGAGATCCACCGGCCCGACGGCGGGACCGAGCGGCTCGGCCGCTTCCCGCCCGAGTGCGGCCAGGCGGCGCTCCAGATGGCGCTCTACCACGCCGGCCTCGGACGGATCTTCCCCCTCGAGCTGACCGACTCGCTCTACGGCGAGCCGTCCGACTGGGGGCTCTTTCGGCGGATGCTCGCCGCCGGGGTGAGGATGGGGATGATCGACCGGGTCGTCGTCGACGGCTACCCCTCCGGCCTGTGGACGGCCGCGGACGGCGGGCGTCTGCGTGCCCGCCCCGAGTGGGAGTACGTCCCCGAGGGGTTCGACCGGGCGCGCGACCCGGCGGAGCCGTGCTCCCGGGGCTGGGACGCCCCGGCGGTGGCGGCCGCGTACGCGGCGCGCTGGCCGGGATTCCTCGCGGCGGTCGCCGGCAGCGGCCCGCTCGGTGTCGGCCACGAGCTCCTCGACGGCGCCGAGGTCGGGCGCGACTCGCTGGTCGAGCAGAACGCCCACCTGTGCCTCGCCATGGCCATCGGGAGCGCCGCCGGGCGGCGCGGGCGCGTCTCCGTGCTCGACTGGGGTGGGGCGCTCGGCCATCACCGGGAGCTGGCGCGGGCGCTGCGCCCGGACCTCGAGCTCGACTACCACGTGCGTGAGCTGCCGGCGGTGGTGCGCGAGGGGCGCCGGCTCAACCCGGCGGCGACGTTCCACGACGACGACGCCTGCCTGTCGGACGCCTACGATCTCGTGCTGGCGAGCAGCTCGCTCCAGTACTCCGAGGACTGGGCCGACTTGCTGCGCCGCCTGGCCGCCGCCAGCCGCCACGCGCTCCTGATCACCCGCATCGGCGTAGTCAGCCGGGTCGCGAGCTTCGTCGTCCTCCAGCGGGCCGGAGGCTACGGCTACGCCACGGAGTACCTCGGCTGGGTGTTCAACCGCGAGGAGCTGCTCGACGCGGCGCTGCGGGCGGGGCTCGAGCTCGAGCGCGAATTCATCATCCACGAGCCGTTCCCGATCGTCGGCGCCCCCGAGGAGGTGCACCACCGCGGGTTCCTCCTCACCCGCGATTAGACGGCGGCGCGCAGGGCGGCGATCACCGCGTCCTGCTCCCCCGGCTCGAGATGCGGGTGAAGCGGCAGGCTGAGCACCCGGCCGGCGGCTCGGCGCGCGCGCGGTGCGGCGCCGCCGCGTCCCCAGTCGGCGAACGGCGCGGCGTCCACCGCGGCGCGGGGGAAGTGGATCAGGGTCTCGATCCCCCGCTCGGCGAGCGCTGCCCGCAAAGCGTCGCGGCGGTCGCTCTGAACCGCGAACACGTGCCAGGACGGCTCGCCGTCCGCCGGCCAGCCCGGCGGGGCGAGCCCGGGGAGGTCGCCGAGCGCGGCCAGGTAGCGCCCGGCGGCCCGGCGCCGACGCTCGTTCCAGGCCTCGAGCCGGACGAGCCGGAGCCGCAGCAGCGCAGCCTGGAGCTCGTCGAGCCGGGAGTTGACGCCGAGGCGCTCGGGACGCTCGCGCTCGCGACAGCCGTACTGGCGCAGGACCCGCACGCGGGCGGCGAGATCGCCGTCGTCGGTCACGACCGCCCCGCCGTCGCCGACGGCGGCGAGGTTCTTGGTCGGGTAGAAGCTGAAGGCGGCGGCATCGCCGAGACTCCCGACCGGGGCGCCGCGCCAGCGGGCGCCGGCGGCCTGGGCGGCGTCCTCGAGCACCCGCAGCCGGTGCTCGCGCGCGACCGCCGCGACGGCGTCCATGTCGACCGGGATCCCGTGGAGGTGCACCGGGATCACCGCGCGGGCGCGGGGCCCGACGGCCTGCCGGAGGCTCTCGGGGTCCATGCCCAGCGTCCGCGCGTCGACATCGACCGGCACGGGCCGGGCGCCGACGGCGGCGACCGCCATCCAGGTGGCGACGGCGGTGAGGGCCGGGACGAGCACGTCGTCACCGGGCCCGATCTCCCAGGCGCGGAGGATCAGCGCGAGCGCGTCGAAGCCGTTGCCGACGCCGACGCACCAACGGGCGCCGCAGGCCGCCGCGAACTCGCGCTCGAAGGCATCGACCTCGTCTCCGAGGACGTAGCGCCCGCTGGCCAGGACGCGCTCGACCGCCTCGGTCCCCTGTGCCCCGATCTCCGCGGTCGCCCGGCGGAGGTCGAGGAACGGCACCGGTGCCGTCATCGCGGGGCGATCGCCCGCAGGTACTCGTCGTAGTCGCGGTGGTAGTCGGTCTCGTCGTAGCTCCGCGAGGCCAGCACCAGGCAGATCGCGTCGGGGGAGAAGCGGGCGAGCTCGTGCCAGATCATGCGCGGCACCAGGTATCCGGTCGAGGAGGCGCTCAGCGTGGTCGCGTGGCGCTCGCAGCCGTCGTCGACCGACACCTCGAAGCTTCCCGCGAGCGCGATCAGGACCTGGTCGCTGCGCCGGTTGGCGTGCCCGGCGCGGGTGGCGCCCGGCGGCACGCCGTCGAGGTAGAAGATGCGGGCGATCTCGAAGGGGACGTGGCGCGCGCCCTCGACGGCGGTGAGGTTGCCCCGGAGATCGCTGCAGACCGGGAGGTCGATGACGCGACAGTCCGCGATGGAGATCCCCGCACGCGTCTCGGTCATGCCGGCAGAGGTTATCTGCACGGGACATTGAGATCGGGTTCAGCCGGTGTTGCGCAGGCCTCCGGCGATCCCGTTGATGGCGAGGAAGCTGGTCCGGAACAGCTCATCGCCGCCGAGTCCGGCGCGCGCCCGCCGGAGCAGCTCGATCTGGATGAACGACAGCGGGTCGACGTAGGGGGTGCGGCGGTCGATCGAGCCCTGGAGGAGCGGCTCGCGGTCGAGCAGACGCTCGCCGCCGGTCACGGCGATCAATTCGGAGCAGGTGCGGTCGAACTCGGCCGCGATCCGGTTCCAGATCCGCTCGCGCGGCTCCGCCTGATCCCAGAGCTCGGCGTAGCGGCGCGAGATGTCGAGGTCGGTCTTGGCGCAGGCCATCTCGGCGTTGGCCAACAGGCCCGAGAAGAACGGCCAGTCGTGCGCCATCTCGCGCAGGAGCTCGAGGCCGAAGCGGTCGCGGGCGGCCTCGAGCGCCGTTCCCAGCCCGTACCAGGCCGGCAGGATCACGCGTGCCTGGGTCCAGGAGAAGACCCAGGGGATGGCGCGGAAATCCTCGATTCGGGCGGAGCGGCGGCGCTTGGCCGGCCGCGAGCCGAGCTGGAGGCGCGAGATCTCCTCGACCGGCGTGGTCGCGTGGAAGAAGGCGTTGAAGTCGGGGTCGCCGTAGACGAGGTCGCGGTAGACGCGCTCGGAGCGCTCGGCCATCAGTCGCATGACCTCCTCGTAGCGGCTGAGGCGCGGCGGGTCGTGGGGGGCGGCGGCGTCGAGCGCGGTCACGAGCACCGCGCTCGCCGTCAGCTCGAGCTCGCGGTGGGCGATCTCGGGAATCGAGTACTTGGCCGAGAGGACCTCGCCCTGCTCGGTCACCTTCAGCCGCCCGTGGACGGTGCCCGGGGGCTGGGCGAGGATCGCCACGTTGCTCGGGCCGCCGCCGCGCCCGACCGAGCCGCCGCGGCCGTGGAAGAAGGTCCAGGTGATGCCGTGCTCGCTCATCAGCTCGGCCAGGCTGATCTGGGCGCGGTAGATCGCCCAGCCCGAGGCGACGTAGCCGACGTCCTTGTTGGAGTCGGAATAGCCGACCATGATCTCCTGCTCGTCTTCGACGGAGCGGAGCGCGGCGCGGTAGACCGGCATGGCGAGCAGCTCGCCCATCGTCTCGGCGGCCGCCTCGAGCGTCTCGCCCGACTCGAACAGCGGCACGACGCGAAGCATCGCGCCCTCGCCGCCGGCGCGCGAGAGGCGGTTCTCCTTCATCAGCAGGAGGACTTCGAGCAGGTCCGGCGGGCCGCTCGTGCCGGAGACGATGTAGCTGCGCACGGCGCCGGCGTGGTGGCCCCGGAGGAGATCGTAGAGTTGGCGGAAGGTCTCGACGACCTCCCGGGTCTCGGCGGAGAAGCCGGAGATGTCGGCCGGGATCAGCGGCCGCCGCTCGGCGATCTCGCGGGCGAGGAGGGCGGCCCGCTCGCCGGCGGGGAGCGCGGCGTAGTCATCGTGCACGCCGAGCACCGCGAAGATCTCGGCCAGCGCGGCGCGGTGGCGGTCGGCGTGCTCGCGGACGTCGAGCCGGGCGAAGTGGAAGCCGAACACCTCGACGATGCGGATCACGTCGCGCAGGTCGCCGGCGGCGACGAAGCCGCCCCGGTGGGCGCGCAGCGAGGACTCGACCAGCCGCAGGTCGGCGAGCAGCTCGGCCGGATCGGCGTAGCCAGGATCGTTCTGCTTGCGCGTCGCCCGGACCCGTTCGGACATCAAGGCGAACACGCGCCGGTAGGGCTCCTCCGGATGACGGCGCTTGAGCGAGTCGGCCAGCTTGGGGAAGCGCTCGTGTCCGTCGGCCAGGAGCGGGTCGAGCTCCGCGGCCGCCCCGGCGACCCGCGCCGAGAGCGAGACCCGCGACGCGAGGTCATGGAGGCGCTGCTGGAGGAAGCGCAGGCACGAGCCGCGCATCAGCTCGAGCGTCTCGGCGGTCACCGCCGGCGTGACGTTGGGGTTGCCGTCGCGATCGCCGCCGATCCACGAGCCGAAGGAGAGCAGCGCCGGTACGGCGATGGCTTCGTCGGGGTAGGAGGCAGCCACGGCGGCCTCGAGCTCGCGGTAGAAGGCGGGGACGACGTTGACCAGGGTGGAGGTGAAGTAGACGAGGCCGGTGCGCACCTCGTCGAGCACGGTCGGCGAGACGGCGCGGAGCTCGTCGGTGCCCCAGAGCTCCTGGACGGCTGCGGCGAGCCGGTCGCGGGCGAGCTCGATGTCGCCGGGGAGCGGGTGACGCTCGTCGAGCGCGCGGAGGATCGCGAAGATGCGCGACAGCTTCTCGACGGTGGTCCGCCGCCGGGCCTCGGTCGGGTGGGCGGTCATCACCAGCCGCACCTCGGCGCGCGCGAGCATCCGCGCGAGGTCGTCGGCGTCGGTCCCGATTCCGGCCAGGCGCTCCATCGCGTGGCGCGACGATCCGCGGCGGGCGGTCGGCGCGTGGAGGGCCTCCCGGGCGCGCAGCCGGCGGACGCGGTCGTTGTCCTCGGCGAGGTTGACCAAGCCGAACCAGCAGGTCAGGGAGCGGATCAGGACCTGGAGGTCGGCGAGCGACATCTCGGCCACCAGCCCGGCCAGCTCGTCGGCCGCGGCGGGGTCACCGGCACGGACCCGCCGGGCCAGGGTCACCGAGCGATCGTGGAGCTCGAGCGCGTGCTCGCCCTCGGCGTCGCGGAGCACCTCGCCGAGGGCCCAGGCGAGCAGTTCGTGGTCGTCGACGAACGCGCGGGGGCCGGCCGAGGCGGGTGGGGTGCTGCCGTGTCCGGGGGGCGCGGGCTCGAGCGCGTGCCCCACGGTGGGGGGGCACGTTGGCTGGGAGCCCATGGGATCATTATCCCCCAGCCGCGAGGCCACCACGCGGGACCGGCGGTCCGAACATCGACGGGCCGCCTCGACCGTCGGTCGGGCCGTGGGGGGCTGCACTACAGTGAGGTGATGGACTGGCGCGAGCTCGACGTCGACATCGCTCCCGGCCACTACCACTTCGAGCCGCAGGCTCCGCGCCTGCCGATGCGCTACCGCCGCGCCGCCGTCATGCGCGGCTTCGACACGGACATCGGCGCGCTCGGGGTCGGGGAGATGACGTTGACCGTGCACGACCGTCAGAGCGCCGGTTGCGCGCCGGTCGCCGACGACGACCTGCCGCATTTCGATGTGGCCGAGGACGGCTCGGCCCGCCGGCGGCCGGACTGATCCTCGCGCTCGGGCGTCGACCCACGTCCGGCTGCTGCGGACCCCTGGTCCATTGACTTCGCGCCGGCTGACACCTACGGTGGAGGGAGCGGCCGGCGTAGATGCTGCGACCGGCCGACCCCTCCGGAAGGCCCGCATGCACGCAGAGCACGTCGATTTGGTCCCGTCCGCGAGCATCGCATGAGCGCCGACGGACACCGGCTCTCCCCGCTCGACGGATCGTTCCTGCGCCTCGACGAGGCGGGATCGCTGATGCACGTCGGCTGGAGCGCGATCTGCGCCCCGGGCGACGGTCCGCGGCCGACGATCGCCGCGCTGCGCGCGCGGATCGCCGGTCGTCTCCACGAGGTCCCGTGGTGCCGTCGGCGCCTTGAGCCGGCCCCGCTCGGCCTGACTGAGCCGCGCTGGGTCGAGGATCCGGGGTTCGACCTGTCGGCTCACGTCGTCGAGCTCACGAAGCCGAGCCGGTCGGTGAGCTACGACGATTTCGCCGCGCTGCGCGACGCCGTCCTGTCGGAGCCGCTCGACCGGGCGCGCCCGCTCTGGCAGGTTCTCCTGATCCCGCGCCTGAGCGACGGCCGAGTCGGCGTCCTCGGCAAGATCCACCACTCCCTGGTCGACGGAATCGCCGCGCTCCACATCGTCAACCTGGTGTTCGACGGCGAGCCCGACGCAACGACCGAGCGGCCGGTCCCCTGGGAGCCGCAGGGTTACGAGGCGGGAACGCTGGCCTGGACGGTCGACGGGGTGACCCGGACGGCGGGCGACGCGGCCCGCGCGGTGCGCGCCTCGGCGTCGGCGGCGGTGCGCCCGCGCAGCAGCGTCGACGGGGCGCTCCGCGGGCTCGGCCGCCTCGTCGGCGCCGCGCGCGAGGACATCCTCCCGCGCGCTCCCGATTCGGGCCTGAACGTCCCGATCGGGTCCCGGCGATCACTCGTCGGGTACCACTCGCCGCGGGCCGAGCTCCGGGCCGCGCGGGCGCGGGGCGGGACCCCCAACGACATCGGCCTCGCCGTGGTGGCCGGGGCGCTGCGCGCCTTCGCCGCGGTGAGCGGCGAGGCGCCGCCGCCGTCGCCGCTGAAGGCGATGGTCCCGGTCAGCATGCGCGAGCCGAACGAGCTCGGCTCGGGCAATCGCTTCGCGATGGTCTACCTGCGCCTGCCCGTCCACCTCGACGCGCCGGACGAACGCCTCGCCTGGGTCCGCGACCAGACCGAGCAGCTCAAGTACGGCGACCGGGCCGAGGGTACCCAGCTCCTGTTCGCCGCCGGCGGTCTCGTCCCGGCCCCCCTGCGCACGCCGATCGTCGCGGCTCTCGCCGGGACGCGCGTGTTCAACCTCACCGTCTCGCAGTCGCCGGGCCCGCGGGGCACCCTCTATCTGCTCGGCTCCGAGCTCCAGGAGGCCTACTCGGTCGTCCCCATCGCCCAGGGCCACGCTCTGGCCATCGGCATGGTGCGCTACCGCCAGGAGCTCTTCTTCGGCTGCTACGGCGACCCGGACGCCCTCCCCGAACTCGCCCGCCTGCCCGGCCTGATCGGCGACGAGATGCGGGCGCTCGGCGCGCTGACGGCGCCGCGCGTACCGTCCGCCGGGGCAGGTCGGAGCGTCTGAGGAGGCCCAGCCGTCGATCGGGGCCGCCGGACCGCTGAGCCGGTTCAGGTGCGGGACACCCGGAAGGTGGTGAATGCGGCCGCCGCGACGAGCATCCAGAAGGCGGCGTAGGCGAATGCGGCGGCGGGCGAGACGAGAGTCCAGAGCAGGCCGGCGATCACGCTGGCGGCCAGGTTGCCGAGGCTCTGCACGGTCGCGAGCAGGCCGAAGGCGGACCCTCGGAGCCGCTCGGGCGCCAGGCGGGCGACGGAGGCGGTCTCTGCGGTCTCGACGCAGGCGATGCCGCGAACCCCGAGGGTGGGCCAGCTCGCGGGGTTGTCGACCGGCAGGGGTGCCGTGGCGCTGGAGTCTGGGGGAGGACTCATCGGCAGCGGGGTGCTGCGCCCGGGTGGGGCGTCAGCCGCGCGGGGTGAAGCGGAGGGCGTAGGGATAGTCGCCGAATGCGACCTCGACGTAGTAGCGCCCGTGGATGTCCAACTGCCGCTGGCCGCTGCTTCCGGCGTGCTCGAACAGCGTGATCGCACCGGCGGAGTCGCCCTCGCTGCGGGTGAGAGTGGCGGTGAACGGCGTCTGCGTGGTGAAGTCGAGCTTGGCGTTCTCCGGGGCGAACTGCTCGAACCGCACCAGGTAGCGGCCGCTGAACGTGAACGGACCCTGCGTCGAGGGCGAGGCCTGGCCGCTCGCCAGGATCTCGCCCTTGGCCGCCGGGCGGCTCGCCAGTGCCGGCAGAGCCGCTCGCGGGGCTGGGCCGCGGGAGCCGCCGGCGCCGGCCGTACTGCTGCCGCAGCCGGCGAGCACGACGCACGCGAGGGCCAGGGCAGCCGGTGGAGTGGTTTGACGCATCGCGGCATGGTAGCGACTAAGCTACCCGCGTAGATATGCAATGCCTAGTGGAGTGAGGGGGTGCTGGTCCGCGTGAACAGGTACGACCGTGGAGAATTTCTGCGCGCGGGCGCCGGGGGCGTGATCGCCGTCGCGTCCGGCGGGCTGCTGCTACCGACAATCGCCGACGCGCAGCAGCCGTACAGCCTGCCGCTCGATTCAGGGGCCCCGCTCCCGTTGACGCCGCAGGGCGACGACGTCGCGTTCCTGGCCTTCGCGACGGCCGCCGAGCGCGCCGCCCGGGACCTCTACGCCGCCGCCTACGCCCAGGCCGCGACAGGCCTGTCGCGTTCCGAGCGCCGCCACATCCATCAGGTCTCGCTGGGCAAACGCACGCACATCATGCGCCTGGACGCCGCCCTGGGCCAGGACGCGCCGCTCCCGTCGGATTTCGTGACGGTTCTGCCCAAGCACGCGGTCAAGACGAAGGCGCGGATCGTCGCGCTCGCGCGAACGCTCGAGCTGCTGCTCGTGGGGGTGTACCTGACGGGCATCGCCAACACGCAGGACCCGGGGAGCAGGTTGTTTCTCGGTCAGCTCCTGGCCTACGACGTCGAGCAGGCCGCATGGCTGCGGACCCTGCAGGGCCACGCGTCACCCGCAGGCCTGTACAGCCCGCTCGACCTCGAGCCGGCCGGCGCCCAGCTCGACCAGTTTCTGTCGACCCCTGACTTCCCGGCATGAGGCTCGGGAGAAATGGAGCGAACCCCATGAGCAAGCTCAACTCGCGTGCGCGTCGCATCCGCGCCGCGCTGATCGTCGTTCTCTCGGTCGGTCTCGCCGCGCCGGCGGCGGCGAGCGCGTTGAACGTGTACGCGGCGTCCTCGCTGCGTGACGTCTTCACCCAGATCGACGCCGGCCCGGCATACAACTTCGCCGGCTCCAACCAGCTCCAGCTCCAGATCGAGCGCGGGGCTCCGGCGGACGTCTTCGCCTCGGCGAGCCCGGCTGAGCCGCAGGCGCTGTTCCGGGAGGGCAGGTGCAGCCGGCCGGTCACCTTCGCGACCAACACACTCGTCCTGATCGTTCCCCGGGGCAACCCGGGCGGCATCCGCTCCGTGTACTCGCTGCGCTCGGGCGGCAAGAACCTCGCGGTCGGCTCCCCGGGTGTCCCGATCGGCGGCTACACCCGCCACCTGCTGCGCCGCCTCGGCCTCTCGAGCGTGCTCTCGCGCAACGTCGTCAGCCAGGAGCCGAACGTCGCGAGCATCGTCTCGAAGGTCGCGCTCGGGTCCGCCGTTGCCGGTTTCGTGTACGTCACCGATGCGAAGATCGCGGCCGGCCGCGTCCAGGTGATCGGCCTCCCGCGCTACGCCCAGCCGCCCGTCCGCTACGGCATCTGCGCGGTGACGCGCAGCGGCGCCGATACGAGCGGCGCCGACACGTTCATCAACGCCGTGCGCTCGAGTCGTGGCCGGGGACTCCTCAAGGCGGCCGGCTTCGGGCTTCCACCCAAGGGATAGCGGTCCGCCGGACCGATGGCCGTAGAGCCCGCCGAGCGCCGGGCACCGGCCGCCGCAGCACGCGGCGGCCGTGCGCCCGGCCGCATCGGGCGCCTCGGGCTCGGGGCGCTGCTCTCGCTGGTCGTCGGGACAACCCTCACCTTCCTCGCGCTGCCGATCATCGCGCTGTTCGCCGAGATTCCCCTCGCCAGCGTGCCGCACCTGCTCGCCGACCCGGCGGTCCAGAGCGCGCTCGCGGTGACCGCGCGCACCAACGTCGTGGCGAACATCCTGATCCTCGCGTTCGGCACGCCGCTCGCCTACGTCCTCGCCACCAAGCGCTTCCGCGGACGCTCGCTCGTGATCACCCTCGTCGAGCTGCCGCTGGTGATGCCGCCGGCGGTCGCGGGAATCGGCATGCTCGCCGCGTTCGGTGCGGGTGGACTGTTCGGCGACGACCTCAAGCAGGCCGGGATCTTCTTCCCGTTCACCGAATGGGCGGTGGTGCTCGCGGTGACGTTCGTCGCCTCGCCGTTCTACATCAGGCAGGCGATCTCGGCGTTCGAGGGCGTCGATCCGACGATGACCGCCGCCGCGCGCACGCTCGGGGCCGGTCCGGCTCGGACGTTCTGGCGCATCTCGCTGCCGCTCGCCGCGGCTGGCCTGGTCGCCGGCTGGGTGCTCGCGTTCGCCCGCGGCGTCGGCGAGTTCGGCGCGACGATCGTCTTTGCGGGAAACGTCCAGGGGACCACCCAGACCTTGACGCTGGCCGTCTACCAGGAACTGGACGGCAACTTCAACATCGCGCTGGCGATCGGCATTCTTCTGGTGGTGCTGAGCGCGACGGTGCTCCTGTCCTACAAGATGATCGTGTCATGGAAAGACTCGACGTCCAGGTCGCCTTCGGCCTTCGTTCGTTCTCGCTCGAGCTGGAGCTGAACCTCGGAGCAGAGACCGTGGCCCTCGTCGGCCCCTCGGGCGCCGGTAAGACGACGGTGCTCCGCGCAATCGCCGGGCTGCGCCGACCAGACCGCGGCCGCATCTCGCTGGGGGATCACGATTGGTTCGACTCGGACGCCGGGATCGACCTGCCGCCCGAGCGGAGGTCGGTGGGACTGGTGTTCCAGGAGTACGCCCTGTTCCCGCACATGACGGTCGGTGCCAACGTCGCCTTCGGCGGCGCCCGCCGCGGCGCGGAGCTGCTCGAGCGGTTCGGGATCGCCGCCCTGGCCGACGAGAAGCCGACGGCGCTCTCCGGCGGAGAGCGTCAGCGCGTCGCACTCGCCCGCGCACTCGCGCGCGACCCGAAGGTGCTGCTCCTCGACGAGCCGCTCGCCGCGCTCGACGCCCACACGCGCGGCGTGGTGCGCGGCGAGCTCCACGATCTGCTCGCCCAACTCGGCCTCCCGACGCTACTGGTGACCCACGACTTCCGCGATGCCGCCGGTCTGGCCGACAAGATCGGGGTCATCGTCGACGGGGGGTTGCGCCAGCTCGGGACCGCCCAACAACTGATCGACGACCCCGCGGACGCGTTCGTGGTCAGCCTCACCGGCGGCAACCTGCTCCCGGGGACGGCGCGGGCACTCGCCGGCGGAGGCAGCGAGATCTCCCTCGACGCCGGCGGGATGGTTCGCTCCGAGGCGACCGCCGCCGGGCGTGTCCAGGTCGCCGTCTACCCGTGGGAGGTCTCCGTCCACCCGGTCGGCGAGTCGAGCGGCGGGGCCGTCAACACGATCGTCGGCGCGATCACCGCGACCACGCCTGAGGAGGGCCGCCTACGGGTCCGCATCGGCGCGGTCACCGCGGAATCCTCGCGTGAGGAGCTCGACCGCCTCGGGCTCGGGCGCGACGCCCCGGCGCGGGCGTGCTTCTCGGCGGCCAGCACGCGTCTCCTCTCCCTGAACGCCGAGTAGGCTCGCGGGAAGATGGACGAGGGGATCCGTCGCGCCGTCACGCGGCAGACGGTCAGGCCGGGCGCGGCGGAGTCCGCGTCTCGGTCGAGCCGGCGCGCTGTTCGCCGTTCGGCGCCGCGACGTCGCGGGGCGCACGGGGCGATTCCGCCTCGCGGGTCAGCTCGGCGAGCGTCGCCATCAGGCGGTAGAGCTCGCGGCGGGCGTCGGCCGCGGCGTCGGCGTGCCGAGCTGCGATCTGCGTGTGGGTGAGCGCTGCGCCGGTGTGCTCGTTGACTGCGCTGGCGTGCTCGCGGAGCGCCGTCACCTGGCGGCGCCGGTGCTCCGCGAGGTCGTTGAGGCGGGCCCGCAGGCTGCCGGCGCGGCCGCCTTCCCCGTCCCAGCCGCTGCCAGGCGGCTCGGTCTCGCGGCGCAGCGCGATGATCGCCTCGATGTAGGCCGTGCAATCGGCCGCGGCCTGCTCGGCCGCCATGGCGACGGCGAACGACTGCCCGGACAGGTCGGGGAGCGACGGGTGCGCGGCCGCGGGCCAATCGGGCGAGCCGCCGGCTCCGGGCCCGACGAACCGATCCGAGGCGTGAGGCGTTCTAACGGCCGGCGGTCCTCCGAGCTGCCCGATCTCGACGGCCGACCGCACGGCCGCGGCTTGCCGGGGTCGCTCGAGTGGTGCCGGGGACGCCGCGCGCGTCGGGGCGGCCGGCGTCGCCCGGGTCGGCGTCGGAACGGGCGGTGCCGGGGGCTCGGCCGCGGTCGATGTGGGCGCCTCGGGGGCGGATGTGGCGGCGGG
>JBPCNA010000128.1:0-3062 GCA_051001735.1 Solirubrobacteraceae bacterium | reverse complement strand
CCGGGATTGGGGCTCATGAGCGAGGGCTTCTCTCTCGCCATGACTAACGCGGCTGCTCCCTGACGGGGCGCTCGCGGTGCTTGCATCCCGGCCAGCAGCAGGGCCGGCGCTGGCCTTCCTCGAGCTCCTCCTGAGTCCGCCGGATGCGGCGCTCTCGGGTGGTCTCCTGCTTGGCATCCTCGACCCAGCAGATGAACTCGTTGCGGGCCAAGGGCGTGATGTCCTCCCAGGCAACGAGTGCCGACGCGTTGGCGACCAGTGCCTCACGCAGGTCCGCGGGCAATTCATGGACCACCCCACCGGGCACTCTCTGGCTGCTCACCGGAGCATCGTAGTAAGCCGGGCCGCGAGGCCGCGCGGCCACAATCGGGTGCGATTGACCCATGGCTCTCCCTGCCGCTTTGAGCCAGGTTTGCAGATGGAAACTAGAATGCAGCAAAACTAGAAGAGTGGGCGGGAGTCTGAGCTGGCCGATACTCCTCGCCCACTGACGTTGCCCGTCGTCACGCCGCCCCTCGTCGCTGTGCCTGTTCGACTGGTTGTTCAGCGATATCGCGAGGTCGGGCAGAAACGCGTCCGGGGGCGCAGCGTGATTCCGGTACCTCATGTCAGTCGGAGGTCGCCGTTCACAGCTCCAGGGAATCGGGGGCCCGCCGGTGGCACGCATCTCCGCCCGGGCGGCTGTGGCCGCGCGGATGTCGGCGATGCCCTCGGCGAGGTCGAGGATTCGGTCGAGGTCGAGGTCGTCGATCGCCGCGATTGCTCGACGGCCTCGCGGCCGTCGGGTCTACGTCTCGAGTCGACGGAGATCCATTCCCTTGCTATGAGCGCTGCCGATCGATGATGCTGTGCGGGTGCCTGACGACCTGCTGATTGCCCGCAACCCCGATCCCGACTCGAGCCTGCCGTTCCTGGTGCGGGTGCCGCTGGGCCCGATTGGGCTGGTGCTGAAGACCCGCGAGACGTGGCCGCGGACGAGCAAGGTCTACTGTCACCGGGCCGAGGGCTGGCCGCGGGACGCGGAGATTCTCGAGCGGCTCGCGGTGCGGGCCTGCAGCCGGCGGGGTCCGGCGATCGACTTGATCCTCGACCGCGCCCGGGAGAACCGCTCGCAGCTGGTGGTGACCCAGGCGCGGGGTCGCGAGGTGATCTTCTGGCAATCGCCGCGGACCGCCAAGCAGGCTCGGCCCAACGTGACGCTGCCGAGGAGCCGCGCGGCGGGGAGCATCCTCGAGATCGTCGTCGACTCCGCCGAGAAGTACGCCTACGCGTTCCGTCACCAACAGGCGACTACCGTCCGGCGGCGGCTGCCGGCGGGGGACTATGCGGTGGAGCTCGACGGGACTGTCGTGGCCGCAGTCGAGCGAAAGTCGCTGTCTGACCTGGCGGGCAGCCTCATGTCGGGGAAGCTGACCTACGCGCTCGCCGAGCTGACCGCCCTCCCTCGGGCGGCGCTGGTCGTCGAGGATCGCTACAGCGCGCTGTTCAAGCTCGAGCACGTCGCCGGCGGCCGGGTGGCCGAGGCTCTCGCCGAGGCACAGGCCCGCTTCCCCGCCATCACAGTGATGTTCGCCGAGACCCGTCCGCTGGCCCAGGAGTGGACCTACCGTTTCCTGGGCGCGGCGCTCGCCGAGCTGCGCAGCCACTACATGCGAACGTCGGCGACGACTTGATAGACGTCAGTCGACGTGCGCTCCCCTTCCGTGGGCGCCCCCGCGGTGCCGGCGTGATGCAGCGCGTGCTGGGCGGCCGCAGCGTCGCCGACGTCGACGACGCGCGCGAGGACGCCCCGTGGGCGCGGCTCGACACGCGCGTCGCGCCCGAGAACCAGGGCGAACGCCTCTCCGAACTCGACGGCGAGCGCCCGCGCCTCATCGGGGAGCGCGAGCCGCCGCGCGAGGTCGCTCCCCGCCACCCGGCTGCGCCCCGCCCTCCTGGCGACCTCGGCCTTGGTCAGACCACGGCGGTCGCAGAGGCCCGCGGCCGAGCGGGCCTCCTCGGCGTGCGGTCGAGCGTCGAGGTCGACGCGGCGAGCCATCTCGTCGAAGTCCGCGAGATCCTCGTCGACCCGGACGCGATGGCGGTCGCCCGGGACACCCGCGGGCGCGAATGTCGTCCTCGCGCTCTTGGCGCCCGTCGACTCGGGCCTGCTCCTCCTGCGGCGGGCGCGCCCTGATCGCCTCGCCCGCCGCGTCGGCGGCGGTCACCGCGAGCCGCGGTGGAGCAGCGCGGCGCGGGGTCCGGCGACGACGTGGATGATCCGCGCGTGGCGCTGCCAGGCGATCACGTCGAGCGCCTGCAGGCGGTCGAGGACGAACTGGAGCGCCAGCGCCTGTTCGGGGGTGGCGTAGGCGCGGGCCACGTCGAAGGCATACCCGGTCGCGTGGAGGGCATCCCGGTCGCCGAGTCCGTGGGCGGCGCGGGCGGCGGCGGTGAGGTCCGCGCGGTCGGTCGTCGCCGCGTTCAGCTCGAGCGGGGCTTTCGTGTGGGCGATCGCCTGGACGGTCGATCCGATGTAGCCGACGACGGCCAACGCATCCGCCCGGAGGTGGAACCGGCCGCCGGTGCGGACGCCGGGAACCGCGCCGACGGCGACGAGCGCGCCGCTCCGGCGGGCGGCGGCGACGGCGGCCGCGTCGGCGAAGACCGGCGTCGAGTCCGGCGGGCGCAGGGCGAGCTCGGCCGAGGGGGCCGCCGCTTGGAGGTGCGCCTCGCGGGCGAGGGCGGCCGGATCGCTGCGGTAGAGGCGCATGATCCGGCGGGCGGCGTAGACCCGCCATAGATAGGTCGCCGAGTCGTCTCCAAGGCCGGCGAGCCAGGCATATGCGGTCGGGTGGGTGAGCGGGGTCGAGTCGAGGTAGAGCTGGGCGTAGCTCGTGTTGCCGGAGCCGCTGAAACGGCGCAGAGCGGTCTGGAGGTTGCCGATCCCCATGTGGTAGGACTCGACGGCGAGGTCGCCGCGGCCGAGAGTCTTCACGGCGACGGCGAGGTAGCGCTCGGTGGCCGCGAGCGCCGCGGCAGGGTCGAAGCGCTGATCGGCGCGTGCCCGGGCGGCGCGGAGC
>JBPCNA010000127.1:0-4975 GCA_051001735.1 Solirubrobacteraceae bacterium | reverse complement strand
GCAATCAGACCCAACCCCGCGCGGCTGGTCGGCGATCCCCAGCTCGATCTGCTGGCCGTCGAGCTCCAGTCGTGTTCGAACGGCGGCGATCTCGGCCAGCTTCAAGAACTCAGCCGAGCGCCTGATCGGCGCGGCGCGGAGCTGCCAAGCCGGCCGCGGCCGTCGTTGCCACCCGCTGGTCCGCGACGGTCGTCGCAGTGAACGTGCACGACCTACCTGCCGGCCTGTCCCGGCGCAGTCCGGGCGCCGGGGTCCTTGGGCCCAGTCGCGGAAGGGAGCGTGCCGAGGCAGAAACCGGAGGCATTTATTTAGTATCGACGCGGCGCTCGCCGGCGGACCAGCTCGTAGTAGTTGTGAAGGCGCTGCTCGCCGGGGTGGCGGTGAAGCGGATGGGCCGGCTCACCAGGAATGTCTGATCGACCAGCCGCGGATCGCGGTCGCCGCTGTAGTTGACGGCTGTGTTTGGTGCTGCGGCGTGGGTTTTGGGCGGGGGTGAGCGGCTCGGTCTTGTCGAGGCGTTGGATGGTAGTCGTCGGGGTGACGGCCGGCGGCTCAGCCGGGGGCTGGGAGCGCCTGGAGTCGTTTGGAGGCGCGGAGGATCGCGGCGGCCCAGGGCCAGTCGGCGGGGAGGTGTAGCGTCGCATGGCGGGCGTGGCGGGTGATTTGGCCGGCGACGTGGAGGATGTGGTAGCGCAGCCGTTTGGGTTCGCAGGCGGGGTGCTCGCCGTCGAGGGTGAGCTGCTGGGTCCAGACCATCGCGTCGTGGCCGGTCATCGCGAGCTCGAACCAGGCGGCGTTCGCGGCGAACGCATGGAACGGGAGATGCCTGGCGCCGGTCGTCTTCGAGGTCTTGACGCGACTTCGTAGTAGTTGGCGCCGGGGAGAGCCCGGTACATGGCGAAGGGAGGCAGCGGGTCTGCAGCGCCCGTCTGGGATGCGAGGAGGCCGTCGTTGAATAGCGACGCTTCGTGGCCGGCGCCGGAGACGGCGGCAGCCCGGGTACTCGGGATCCAGCGCAAGCTGCACAAGTGGGCATCCGATGATCAGGAGCGCAGGTTTCAGGACCTGCACAACCTCGTCTGTGATCCCGCCACGCTGATCGTCGCGTGGCGGCGGGTGCGTGGGAACAGAGGGTCACGCTCGGCGGGGATCGATGGGCAGACCGCCTTATGTGAAGCCGGGCAACCACGAGCTCCCTCGACACCGCTCGCGCGGCGGTTACTCAGCTGTCGGACTTCCGGGGCGCGGTGTACTTCCAGGTCAAATTGGCAAGGGTGGGAGCCGTTCGACCGCGGGCGTCACCCATGCCTGCGGTCCGGCGGGGTGCGGCTCGCCCGCGCCGGGAGGGGTATCGTCACGGAAGCGCTCAGCGGCCGCGTGCCGGCGCACCCCGTAGTCGACCAGGAGCTCGCCGAATGCCACGTTCCGTCCCCCTCATCTTCGGTGCCGCCATCGCGAGCCTCGCGCTCGGCGTAAGCGGAGCCTCGGCCGCGGTGTCGGGCGTGCATTCGCCGAGCCACGCCCAGCGGAGCGCGATCCTGAAGGCGCTGGTCAAGCAGGACGGCAGCACCGCGGGGCTGTTTGGGGTCTACCTGGCAAATGCCGACCATCGCCTGGCGGCTGCCTGCCAGCAAACTCCGGACGCCGGCAAGGTCGCGTTTCTGTTCCGTTCCTCCGGCCGGTCGTGGCGCTTCGTCTTGAGCAGTCAATCGGCCCACGCATCGGTCGCGGCCGAGCGGGCGCTCGAACGCGCCTGCCTGCGGTAGCCGCGGCCCCCGGAGCCTCAGCGCCCGAAGACAGCGAAGAAATCGCGGCTGTAGGGCGTCAGGAAGCGGCCGGGGACGCCGAACTGGCCGGGCAGGACGGGCGCCGGCGTGGGCTGGGCTGCGCCGCGGTGGAGGTAGAGGTAGCCGGCCACCCACTCGGGGTTGATGTCGAGCTCGACGGCGCGCACGGCTCCAGCGCCGATCAGCGTGTCCGCCAGCCCGGCGGGCGAGAGGTGAACTCCGGCGGCCCAGACGAGGTCACCGGCCGATGTGATGCCGAGGCCAGAGCGGGCGATGTTGGTCACGTGCCCGAACGTGGCGCCCCAGCAGACCAATGCGCAGCTCGTGACGTTGAACGCCGGCCGTCCGCGCGACACCAGGAGCATCAGGTTCTGGCGCACCGAGCTGACTCGGCGCCCGGCGGCCGGCACGCCGTGATGCCAGGCGCCGATGTCGGCGGGACCGTGCCTGTAGATCACAATCGAACCAAATCGGTCGAGCAGGGGCCTGGCCACGCGGCCGTTCTCGAGGAAGCCGCCCGAGGCGGTGTTGAGACGGAACCCGCCGTTGAAGGCGGCGAGCGCGCGGCGGAGCTCTGAGCCGGTGATCTTCGGGCCCTGTAGGTAGGGACCGGTCCCGGGGTCGAGCGTCCCCGCGTGGAGTGCGAGCTGGGCGTAGTGCTGATCGAAACGCAGGAGCGTCGCACCACCGCGACTGGCGATCCAGGCGGCGGGTTGGCCTGCGACGGTGGCGATCAGCCGGAACGAGGCGGACCGAACCCGCGGGCTGCGGACGACGACCCGATGGCTGCGGGCGACGACGACCGCCTGGCTCGGCCGGGCGGGTGCGCTGGCCACGAACGGCGGCGGAGCGGCAAACGTGCTCGCGCTGGGGCTCGCGGTGGCCTGCCGGCCGGCCACCGAGCATCCGCCGGCGCCGAACGCAACGGCCAGGGCGAGACCCACTCGGGCAGCACGCCGCACGCGCGTGCCGGCCGCCGAGCGGCAGGCCATCGGGCTACCGCCGGACCGGGAGGTCCAGGCGGGCGGGCAGAAAGGAGGCGCAGGCGGAAAGGAGGCGCGGGCGGCGATCACGGGCGTCATTGCAGCGTAGCTCGCGGCGCTTCGGCGTACGCGCTTCTCGGCCCCGCCGGTTGGCCGCCTGGTCGACGCGGCGCTCCAGGTCGGCGCGGACGTCGGGCGACTCGTGGTCGAGCACGGAGTAGATGGCGGGAACTCCGGGGCCGGCCGTCGGGGAGGAGCCTCCAGTAGCGGAGCACTCCTTCGTGCCGGGCGGGCAGGACTTCGAGAACCCCGCGGGAGCGCCGGTTGTGCTCGCCAGCGACGCGCTGACATCCGAGCCGCTCGAAGGCATGGCCGAGCCGGAGCAGCTTCGCTTCGGCGTTGACGCCGGTACCCCAGGCCCGGGGGGTTAGCCAGGTCCCACCGATCACGAGGCCGTGGTTCTCGGGTCGAAGCGCGCAGTAGCTGGTACTGCCGAGCGGGCAGCGGGTGTGGACATCGAGCGTCGCGAAGCAAGCCCGACGGACGTCGGCGACGGCTCGGAGGGCGTCGTCGAACCACTCGTCGAACCGAGCCTGGTCGAAGGCGGTCCGGCGCGTGACAAAGGATCCTCTCGCGCGATCTCGGGTCGAAGCGCAGCCGCGCCTTCCGTCCGCTGCCGAGGCGGATTGCGCCCAGCTCGGCGGCGTGGTCGTAGACGAAGCTCGCCTTGACGCCGAGTTGCTCGGCGTGCTCGCGGGCATCGACCAGCACGAAGGGCGACGGACGCTCGCCGCGTAGCAGCTCTACTGTGCGGCGCGCTACAGCTTCGATGTCGTCGGCGGTCAGAGCCACGATTCTTCCGAGCGCCGCCGCACCGCGGCCGAACCGCCGGCACGGCATGGAATCGTGGGTGCCCCGGATTCGGCCAAGTCCCAACGTGCGGACCCAAAGAGAACAGTGCCACCATGAGGACAAATTAGCAAAAGGACCGGCTGTTAGGGTAGTCTCGCTCGACGGCCGTGAGAGTGCGCGGCGGTCGCCCAGGTGTCCCGCGACACGTGGTTGGCAGTGGAAACGACAGGCGCTGGCACTGGGTCCGGCAACAGAGGCGGAGGCGTTTCACCCGTGGCCGTCCAGTCGCGGTCCTCCGCTCGGGTCGGTGTCACCGTATGACGCCCCTGTGCGGGATTTCAATGCGGACGGGTCTATCGGGACGACGGCCGGCCCGGCCGGGCCGGGGCCGCCTTGTCGAGACGTCCTACGGGATCACCCCTTCCTGCGGGGGCCCGTCTGCCCGGTTCCCGGTGACCGTTCGATTCCGGGACGATCTCCAGGCCGCCCGCCGACGGATCCCGGCGTCGGTGATCCCGCTCCGGTTGGGGATCCGTTGTGGCACGACGGCTGGGCAAGCGCCCCACGCCTAGGCTACCCGCCACGCCGCCCACGGAACACACCCACGACGAAACAAAGCACCACGACCACCCCGCCGATCGCCAACGCCAGCGGATGTCCCTGCGCTAGGTCGACTGCACTAATCAAGGGCGTCGTCACCTACTAATCCGGCTTTGCGTGTCGGTGCGACGCGGCCCCGTCAAGCCTCACTTGCGCTTGATCATCCTGAGCCGAACGATACCTAGAAACACGACGAAGATAAGGACAACCACAATTACGACCACGTTGCCAACCGAGGCAAGCACCGGTTGATACCGCATGACACGTCCTCCGGTCTCTCGCTTGTTCTAGATCTCCCATATAGCCCCAGACTACCGGCCGAGTCGTTGACGGTCGTCCAGCAGATTTCCCGTCGTCTCCGCGAGCGTAGCGCAGGTCCCGGCGAGAAGCTTGAGTCCGTCGGGTCGGAGCTCGCCGGTTGGGGAGACATGCCGGTACAGGGTCTGGCGGGTGATCCCCAGTTCGCTGCAGAGCTCGCTGATCTTAGCCTCGATCCACGAAAGCGCCGGACAACCGGCATGAAGAAGGGAATGGAGGAGTCCTACATCGAGGATCTAGTGGACGTGTCCGGAAGTGATGCGGCTCATGCGGCGAGTGCGAGCTGGCGAGGTTCGGGAGCGGTGATCTTCGGCTCTCCGGGGGTGATCTGGGGTGAATGTCAGGATGTGTGCTGGTGTGGAAGGGTGAGGGTGACGGGCCCGCAGGTGAGGTGGATGAGGGCGAGTGCGGCGCGGGCGCTGTGGAAGCCGTAGG
>JBPCNA010000126.1:0-36084 GCA_051001735.1 Solirubrobacteraceae bacterium | reverse complement strand
GCGATCATAGACCACGCGTTCGGGTGATCGAGCGGGGTTCGGGCGCGTCGCGCCCCGCGGTTCCGTCCCGCCCCGGCACTCCTTTCGTCTACTGGTCGGCCAGGGTGCAGAACAGGTCGCCGAGCTTGCCGGCCCCACGGGTGGCCGTGACATTGAGGTGCACCTTCTGGAGGTTGACCACGAGCCCCAGGAGCTGGAGGTTCAACGGCCCGACCACGAGGTCGAGCACCGGGCAGGTGGCCGCGGCCGGCGCCGGCGCCGGAGTCGGAGTCGCCTGGGCGGCATGGGCGGGGTGGAGGTAGGCGGTGAAGCGGAGCGCGTGGCCGGGCTGGCGGCTGACGCCGGTGTTGAGCGCCGCCAGCGTGGCCGCCCTCGTCGAGGCGATCCGCGCGTGGGCGAGGCGGCAGAAGAGCGACCCGAGGACTCCGCCGTGGGCGTCGCCGGTGATGTCGAGGGTCACCTTGTCGAGGTGGGCGTTCAGCCCGAGCAGGTTCAGGGTGAGCTCGTTGAGGAAGAGGTGGAGCACCCGGCAACCACCGCCGCCGGTGGCTGCGGTCAGGGCGACGGTGTCCTTGATCGTCGTCGTGTGACCGAGGTTGTCGGTCAGGGTGGCGCTGAGGAGGCCCTTGGCCGTCGTCGTACGACCCGCGGAGGAGAACCGCAGCACCTCCACGCCGACGGCGAGCTTCGCCGAGTGCGCAGCCGCCGGGGGTGCCGCCGCGGGCGCCGCGCCGGCGGAGACCACGCCGCCGGTGATGGCGGCGCCGGTGAGGGCGAGGAGTAGCGGCAGCCTCAAGCGGGTGCGGTGTGACATCGAGCCTCCTGGGAGATGGATCGGGACGGGCAGGAAGCCACCCGTACCCGAATGCGCCATCTCAAACGCTCAATGCCGTCCGGAGCCGCGGGTCGGCGGAGCGCGCCGCGGCGTGCCCTCGACCCGCGGGCCTCCGAGCCGGCCTGGGTCCAGGCGGAGTCCGCCGGCCGAGGATTCGGCGACGCTGATGGCGCGCTGCGGCCCGGTGCCGTCGTGACTCAGACTCCGCTCAGTCGACCCACCAGCCGGGCTCCATCTCCGACTCGTTCTCGGCGTGGCCGCCGAAGGCCAGCAGCTCGAGGCCGTCGGGTCCCGCCTCCCACTCGCGCATCGCCTCCGGCGGGCAGTAGACGACGTCCCTGACGGCGACCTCGAAGATGTCGTCGTCGATCCGGAAGCGCCCGGAGCCCGCGAGCACGACGTAGATCTCCTCGGACTCGCGGTGGCGGTGGCCGAAACCGACGCGGCGGCCAGGATTCATGCGGTAGTTGCTCAGCCCGATGCGCTCCGCGCCGAGGGCGTCGCGGACGAAGCGGGCTTCCCCCATGTCGCCCATTCCGTACTCGGGGGCCATGTCCTTCGCGGCGTCGAGGTTGGTTGTCATGTGTGTTGGTGGCATACCTCGAGCCTACGCGCGAATCGGCGGGGCGTCTTGGAAGAATGCGACAGGCGATGGATACCCGCGGCATCCTGCGTCCGGCCGCGATCGACGACATCTTTCTTTTCGAACGGCGGCCGCCTCCGCCGGACCTCGCCCATCTCGTCGACGACCACTGGCTCGTGTCTCTGGGACCTGCGCGGCCGCGACCGATACCGCTCGGAGGTGCTGGCGCACCCGGCGCTGCATCTCGTCTTCGAGCCGCACCGGGCCGCCGTCTTCGGCGTGCACGGCAGCGCTACGTCCGGGTGCTCGACGGCCGCGGGTGGGCCGTCGGGACGAAGTTCCGTCCCGCCGGCTTCGCGGCCTTCGTCGCACGACCGATGTCCGCCCTCACCGACGCGGTGGTCGGCCTCGACGAGCTCTTCGGGTCCGACGGCGAGCGTCTCGCCCGCGAGGCCGCGGCGTGCCCGGAGGCCGACGCCAAGCTCGACGCCGTCCACCGGTTCCTGCGCTCGCGCCTGCCGGCCGCCGCCGACCCGCGCAGCGAGCTCGTCGGCGCCGTGGTGGCCGAGATGCGTACCGCGCCGCCGGACACGCAGGTCGCGGAGCTCGCGGCGCGCCACACCGTCTCGCCGCGGACGCTGCAGCGGATGTTTCGCCGCTACGTGGGGGTCGGACCGAAGTGGGTCCTCCAACGCTACCGCCTGCACGAGGCGATCGAGCAGCTGGGCGGGAGCCGTCACGCCGACTGGACTCGGTTCGCGCTCGACCTCGGCTACTTCGACCACGCGGACTTCATCCGCGACTTCCGCGCCGTCGTCGGCCGCTCGCCGTCGCAATACCAGGCCGAGGCCCGGGCCTCCTGAGGCGCCGTTCGCGCTGCCGTCGGCCGATCGCGTGCTGATGACGCGGTCGATCAGGCGTCAGGCCGGCTGACGGCGCCCGCCGTTGCGATGATGCGGGGGTGGATCCCCGGGCACACGAGGGCAACGGCCACGAGGGCATCGAGGCTGGAGAGCTCGCGCTCGCGCTGCGGGTGCTCGCCGCCGCCGAGCGGCTGCCGATGGAGCACCCCGATGCGTTGGCCGTGCAGCGGGCGACGGCGCGTCTCTACAAGACGGTCAAACGGCGCCGGCGCACAGAGCGCCGGGCGACGATCACCGCCAACGACGAAGCGGTCACGGCGGTGACGGCCACCGGCGCGCCCGGGCGGATCGACGACGAGACCGAGGGCGTGTCGCTGCGCTCGAGCGCGGCCGGCCCGTCGGCGGGGACGCTCCTGCGGGCACGTGCGTGCTACGTCTGCAAGGAGCGCTACATCGAGGTCGACGCCTTCTACCACCAGCTCTGCCCGGAGTGCGCGGCACGCCATCACGGCCGGCGCGAGGCGCGCACCGACCTGCGCGGCCGGCGAGCGCTCCTGACCGGCGGGCGCGCCAAGATCGGCATGTATATCGCGCTGCGCCTGCTCCGCGACGGCGCCCACACGACGATCACCACCCGCTTCGCCCGCGACGCGGCCCGCCGCTTCGCGGCGATGCCCGACAGTGCCGACTGGCTGCAGCGGCTGCGGATCGTCGGCATCGATCTGCGGAGCCCGGCCCAGGTCGACGCGCTGGCCGAGTCGGTGCGGGCACGGGGTCCGCTCGACATCCTCATCAACAACGCGGCGCAGACCGTGCGGCGGACGCCCGGCGCCTACTCGGCCCTCGCGCACGCCGAGTCCGAGCCGCTCGGGGCGGGGCCGCTGCCCGAGATCGTGACGCTGGGCGCGGCGACGGAACCGGCGGGGCTGCTCCCGGCGTGGTCGCCGACCCCCCACGCGCTGGCGGCGCTGGCGCTGACGGCCGGTTCGGCCTCACCCGAGCGGATCGCCGCAAACCGGGCGATCGACGCCGGCGGCCTCGTGCCCGACCTCGACGCGGTCAACAGCTGGGTCCAGCGGGTCGACGAGGTCGACCCGCTCGAGCTGCTCGAGGTCCAGCTCTGCAACACCACCGCCCCGTTCATGCTGGTCAGCCGGCTGCGCCCGGCGCTGGCGGCGTCGACCGCGCGGCGCAAATACGTGGTCAACGTCTCGGCGATGGAGGGCCAGTTCAGCCGGGGCTACAAGGGCCCGGGCCATCCCCACACGAATATGGCCAAGGCCGCGCTCAACATGCTGACCCGGACGAGCGCGCAGGAGCTGCTGGAGAGGGACGGCATCCTCATGACCAGCGTCGACACCGGCTGGATCACCGACGAGCGGCCCCACCCGATGAAGATGCGCCTGGCCGGGGTCGGCTTCCACGCGCCGCTCGACCTGGTCGACGGCGCCGCCCGGGTCTACGACCCGATCGTGCGGGGCGAGGCGGGGGAGGACCTCCACGGCTGCTTCCTCAAGGACTACGAGCCGGCGCCCTGGTGATCCGCCGGAGTGCGAGGCGCCGTAGCGAAGGCGTGGAGCGAGTTTGGGACTACCCCCGGCCGCCGCGGGTGGCGCCGTGCGGTCGTCGCCTGCGGGTCGAGCTCGGCGGGGAGCTCGTGGCCGACTCGACGTCGGCGCTGCGGGTACTCGAGACGAGCCATCCCCCGACCATCTACGTCCCACCGGCCGACGTGCGGACCGAGCTTCTTGCGGTGAGCGGGGCGCGGCCGACGTGGTGCGAATTCAAGGGGACGGCGCAGTACGTCGACGCCGTCGTCGGCGGCGAGCGCCAAGAGGCGGTCGGCTGGACCTACGCGGACCCGTCACCGGGCTACGAGGCGCTCCGCAACCACATCGCCTTCTACCCCGGGCGGGTCGACGCCGCCTGGCTGGGCGACGAACGGGTGGAGGCACAGCCTGGCGACTTCTACGGCGGCTGGATAACCGCCGACCTGATCGGTCCGTTCAAGGGGCCGCCGGGCACGCGGGGCTGGTGAGCTGAGTCTGCTTGCGGCCCGCCGGGGCCGCGCCGCGCTGTGGCAGAGTGCGCCTCTCTCGGCGATCCGTGGTTTCTCCTCTGGGGACTCCTGACGGCGGAGGCGCTGCGGCGGTCAGGGCCTGACCGACCGCGACCTGATCAGCGGCGGCGGGCGCGGCGGGCGGTGCGCTCCGGACGGGGCCTCCCCGGACCGGAGCCGCCGGAGAGCAGCGTGTAGCCGAGGCCGACGAGCATGCCGCCGGCGATGAGCACGACGACGAGTACGGTCCCGCCGCCAAAGAGAAGCGCGAGGAGAATGGCCAGCGCGTAGACCGCGGGCAGGGTGTTCCGGATTCGATGGGCGTCGATCTCGAACCTCCAATTCGCACGGCGGGGACCGCGAGCATACGCCGGGCGATCAGCGCCGGGGTCAAATCAGCCGAGCGCGCGGTGGAGCAGCTTTGCCAGTGTGGTCAGGGCTGCCGGGCGGTCCCGTCAACCCGCACGAGGCCGGAATCCCAGCTCGGCGCGGCGGAGCTCCGGGTCGGTGGGCCGGGCGAGCGCCAGTGGCGGTAGTGGCGCGGGTGATGCGCGAACTCGCGCCGGCGAGCTTGACCAGATGGCGAGCCGCCCGTTCGGCGGACTTCTCGCCGCCGAGGATCAGCCGGGCGCCGTGGCGGCGCCAGACCAGGCCGGCCGGAGCCGCGCGCCGCCGACGCCGCACGGGAGTTTCCGGCGGTGGCGCCGTCCGCGGCATCTGCCCTCTTCTCGATGGGAGTTTCGAGCGGTGGGAGCCCCGCCGCCTGAGCCGCAGACGTCGTGCTCCGGGAGGGTTGCGGCCACGATCAGATGCGCGATCCCGTGCGCGGCTCGCCGTGGCCAGCGGTGACTCGGCGGAGCTCGTCGCGCTGCTCCGGGCTCCGGCACGCGCCGCGGCGGCTGAGGGCGATGCCCTCAGCGCGGGGCTGGGCCTGCTGGCGGCGCTCGAGCTGGCCGGCATCGTGCGCGACGCGACTCAGCCGGCCTGAGAACGCGACCGGCGGCGGCCTACTTGTCGTCGGCCGCCTTGCGGCGCTTCGCCGCGCTCGGCGGGCCGGCGTCCTCGATCTTGGCGAGCATGTCCTTGATCACGCCGCGCGCCGAGGCGGGGAGCTTCTCCTCGAGGCCGGCGGCCGTGTGGGCGACGTTCTTGGCGACGCGCTTGCGCAGCCCGAGGGCGTGGAGCTTCTCGGCGAGGTCACGTTCTGTCAGGTGCATGTTCTTGGGCATGGCCTTGCTTTCGTTGGACCTGGGACCCTTCATCTTCGCTGACGCCGGCCGCCCTCGCGTCCGACGGCGCCGGGCCGGTCACGGCTACGGTCGCGAACGCAACCGCGGAATCGTCCCGGATAGACGAAGGCGCCGAGTAGTTCGCCGCACTTCGACATGGCAACCGTCCAGCAGTCCACGGAGTTCGAGGCCGATTCGAGCTCCACTCCGCCGGGTCGCACCTGCTTGTGGCCGGCGGCGGAATCGCCGGCACCGGAGTCGACGTTGCGCCGCTGGGGCGCCCCGAGGATCGGGCCGACGGCCTCATCGGCCGGCTCGGCGAGGTACGAGAAGCGGCAATCTCCACTGCTAACATGCCTGCCTCGGGACTCGGCAGCGTTTGGAGACGGAGCCAAGGATGGGCGCAGGGACGTGCGATCCGCATCGGCCGGCCCACCGCCTTCGTGTTGCCTGGCTGGTGATCGCCTTGGTGCTGGCCGCGTTGGCGCCAAGTCGCGCCTCGGCTGCCGCCCCCGCGCGATCGGTGATTCGTTCCGCTTCGGCGCAAGTTGACCCGACTTCAGACTGGCTGAACGAGATCAACCGGTACCGCGCCGCGGCCGGCGTCTCGCTCGTGGCCGAGCAGCCGGCCTGGGAGGCCGGATTGCAGAACCACTTGGCGTATCTCGCCAACACGCCGGCCCAGTACTTCACGGGCGCCTACCTGTCTCGCCACACCGAGAACCCCCAGAGCCCCTACTACACCCCGAGCGGAGCGCTGGAGGCGAATTCCAGCGATCTCGGGGGTGGGACCACGCCCGTCGACGCCGTCGACAACTGGCTGACCGCTCCGTTTCACGCCATCGGAATTCTTCGGGCGCGTCTCTCCCAGGTAGAGTTGGGCTACGACCCGGCGAGCCGGTCGGCCGGCTTGGACATCATCCAGGGCATCGACAACAGCCTGCCGGCGGCCACGGCGCCGATCCTGTTCCCGGGGCCCGGGATCACCACCGATCTGCTTGCGTTCGGGGGGGAATCGCCAACGCCGCTCGAGACCTGTGGCTGGCAGAACCTCTCGGCCGTAGGACTTCCGCTGATCGCAATGTTGCCGCAGGCGCCCGATCCGGGGCTCGCGGCGACAGTATCGGCTCCGGGGGGTCGAACGGAAAGCACCGGAGGCGGCGACCTGTGCGTCGTGGATGAACACACCTTCACGTCCTCCGATCCCACTTATGGCTCGACCGGCAAGGCGATCCTCCAAGGTGACCACGCAGTGCTCCTCATTCCCCGGTACCCGCTCACGAACGGCGTGGTCTCTGCGACGCTCCAACAGCCGGGGCAAGCTGATGTCTCGTGGTCATTTACCGTATACCGGCCGCCGCCGGTCAACTCCTCGCCGCCATCGATCTCCGGCGGGTCAACGCAGGGGCAGACGATCCAGTACAGCGGGGGCTCGTGGACCAACGGCCCCCTGACCGCCGTCGTCGACCAGTGGCTGCGCTGCGACGCCAGCGGCAGCAGCAACTGCCAGGCCATCGCCGGCGCGACAAGTCGGTCGTATTCGCTGACTTCCGCTGACGTGGGATCGACGCTCCGGGTCCAGGAGATCGCCGCCAATCAGGGCGGGACCGGCGCGCCGGCGATCTCGGCTGCCACCGCCACGATCCAGGCAGCGCCGCCACCCTCGACCACGACGACCACCACCACCACGACCACTTCGACCCCGGCGACGGCTTCAGACACGCCGGGACCGCCGCTTCGTCTCGGTCTCCGACTGGCCCGCGGACGTGCCACCCTGCGGACCCCGATTTGGACCGTCGGCCTGCCGATCTCGGTTGACGTGGCCGCCCAGAGGCGCGCATGTCGACGCGGCGGTCACGGGTGCTCCTGGCACACCTATTCGGTCACCTCGCGACGCTTGCGCATAACCGGCGTCAACACGAGCTTCGGGATACGACGACCAAGCCGCGGAGTCCGCGTGCGCGTCGCCGTGACCATCCTCGCCTTCACGCGGCAGGGCTGGGCGTACGCCGCGGCGAGGATCGCCGGCATCGAGCCGTAATACCGGCGCGGCGCGGCGCGGCGCCGCGGCGGCGGTGCCCGCCGAGGTGGCGGGGCTCGCTCCAGGGCGTCGTCATCAGGGCCGGCGCGACACGCCCCCCGGCCCTGACTCCCGCCCGGAGCGCGCCCGGCGTCTCGCGGCGCGGTCTGGCCCGGCGGGGCCCTCCCCGAGCGCCGGCTCCGAGCCCGATCTCTGCTGATGGATATACCCCCAGGGGGAATCGAACCCCCGCTACGGGCGTGAAAGGCCCGCGTGCTAACCGCTACACCATGGGGGCGGGCGCGCCCGGCGAAGTCTAGTTGTGGTCGCCGCCCGATCCTAAGCCCGGGTCCGGCGCCTGTGGAAAACTGCCGGGGCGCGGCTAGCTCATCGGGTAGAGCACCGGACTTTTAATCCGGCGGGCTGGGTTCGAGTCCCAGGCCGCGCATAAAGGGAAAGCCCTGCTAACCCGCACTATATCAGGCGGCCCGGAGACGTGGCGTACCGAAAAGTGTCCCGAATATGTCCCGACCCACCCGTCTCACCAAAGCTGCCGCGGGAGCGAGTCGGGGCCGGATCGCGGGAGCCGGCGCTGGCCGGAACGTCTGCGCCGACGTTGTCGGCGGGCACCGGCAGGTCGGCGACGCGCACGGCGCGGCGTCAGGCGCCTCGGGCGGCCCAGAATCGGTCGCGGCGGGTCGGGTCGCCGACTCCCGGCTGACGCTCCGCGGCCGACGGTCTCGCGGGACGCGTGGGCACGTTGTCCCTTCTCGGCGTTGCGGTCGGATTAGGCAGAGGAGACAGAAGGCAGCCAGCGCGCCGATGCCCGTGGCCGGGCGGCGGCGCGGACGCCGCGACCCGGTAGCGAACCGAAAGGCGCCAGAATGACAGCCACACGGATTCACCTGACGACGGTTGGCAGCCGCTCCGTGGAGCTTCGGGCTGTTGCCCTCGGTGCTCGCGGCCGGCGGCGTCCAAATCGAGACGGTGTCGCACGTCGGCACGGCGCTCGACGAGCGCCTGACGCTCACGCTGACCGCGGGCCAGGCCCATGAGCTTGTCGTGCAACTCGAGTCGGCGATGCTCTGACTGACCGCGGGCCGGCCAACCCGCTGGCGAGGGGTGCCGGCCACGCCGCTTGCCGTCCCAGATCCTCGACTGGATGAAAACCGCTGCCCCGTGGGAATTGGCCGCCCTCCTGGGCGGCAGATCCGGCTCCGCCGGATCTTGGCTGAGCCCTTGCACCTGGACGCGGGCGAGTCAAGCGCGGCCAGCCACTCTCGCGGGAGAACGCCCACGCTAGCTAGTCTGCTGCCCTTCGACGCCTCTCACAGGGGCCAGCTTCGTCGCCAACCGGGTAGTTCCCGGAACCTTTCGCCCTGCGGCAGCACGAGGGAGCCCTGCACGCGAAGTGTTTGCCAACAGCCGCTGTTCTGCAACACGGCGAACGGCTCTGATTCCCAAAACGTTCTCTGGTAGCATAATTTCTGCATGGCAACGAATCCTCCTCAATCGGAGAACGAACTGCTTGAAGCCGCCGTTCTGTGGCTGTGCGAGCGACTGCCGCCAGCGTGGTCCGTCAAGATTCGCTCCGGTGATAAGCCGGCCGACTCGCCCGCCGCGGACCTCGCTATCGAGATCAGCGGTGGCTCCGTGTTCGCCACGCTTGCCGTCCAGGCGCGACGGGTCCTCGGTCCGCGGGACGTGCAGCGGCTGTTCGGGAGCTTCGGCAAGTCGTTACGTACCCTGTCGCCCCAGATCTCACTCTTGGTCGTCGCACCCTGGTTGAGCCCGCGAACCCGGGAGCTCCTCGAGGCCGACGGCCTGAACTACATCGACCTGACGGGCAACGCGCTCGTCCGCCTGAACAACCCTGCCGTCTACATCCGGACAGACGGCGCGGCGCGCGCACCTTCGCCGGCGCCGAGGGCCAAGGCACGGCTCCGCGGAGCCAAGGCGGCTCGTTTGATTCGCACCCTCCTCGACGTGCAGCCGCCCTACGGCGTGCGGGAGCTGGCCGACGCCACCCGCATCGCACCGGGCTACGTATCGCAGGTTCTCGAAGTCCTCAGCGAAGACGCCTTCGTCGAGCGCTCCAAGCGCGGGCGGGTCGAGTCCGTCGACGTTGGCGGCCTGATCTACCGTTGGTCGGAGGAGTACGAGGTCTTTCGCTCCAACGACGCGCGGCGGTTCGTCGCGCCCGGCGGCGCCGCGCAGGCGCTGGCCGCAATCGCCGAGCGCCCCGATCTGCGTGTTGCCGTAAGCGGGTCGTTCGCCGCGGTCCGACTCGCGCCGGTCGCCGCACCGGCGCTCTTGTGCCTCTATAGCGAGCGCGTCGATCCAATCGCAGAGGAGCTAGGCATGTTCCCGGCGGATGCCGGGGCCAACGTCCTGTTGCTGCTCCCCTACGACCCCGTGGTCTGGGACCGGTCATCGGTCGAGGAAGGAGTCCGTTACGTGGCCCCGTCCCAGGCGGTCGTCGACTGCCTCACCGGGAACGGCCGGATGCCGGCCGAGGGCGAGGCGCTCCGCCGTTGGATGGTTGCCAACGAGCCTCGCTGGCGACTGAGCTCGCTGGAAGCACCGGACGCGTGAGGCTCCGCGTGACGTCGTCCGACGAGGCCAACTCGGCATCGCGAGCTCCCCGCGACACGATCGACGCGCGCTATGTCGCCGCCCGGCGCGTCCTACTCGATGCCCTCGGAGCGCTCGCTCCGCACGGGCGGGCGGTAATCGTCGCTGGTGCACAGGCCGTCTACCTCCGCACCGGTGACGCGATTATCGGCATCGCGCCCTATACGACCGACGGGGATCTCGCGCTCGATCCATCCCTACTCGGCGACGAGCCCGAGCTCGAGGTTGCGATGCGCAACGCCGGCTTCCAATTGTGGGAGCCTGAGGCCGGGACAGCCGAACCGGGGATCTGGGTCGTGACGGCCACGGTCGACGATCAGGAGTTTCCGATCGCAGTCGACCTGATCGTTCCAGAGGGCGCCTCGACCGGAGCTGGTCGGCGCGGCGCTCGTCTCGGTCCACACGGTGGCCGCGCGGCGCGACGAGTCACTGGCCTCGAAGTCGCGCTCGTCGACCACTCGACTATGACCATCGCGTCCCTGGAAGCCGACGACGCACGTTCGTTCGAGGTCGAGGTCGCGAGCGCCGTGGCCCTCCTGGTCGCGAAAGCACACAAGCTCCGCGACCGGATCGATCACGCGCGTCCCGGCCGACTCGACGACAAGGACGCCGCCGACGTCTACCGCCTGATGCAAACCACCTCGCCCGCCGTGGTCGGTCGGCGACTCGCCGCGCTCCGGAGCCACCCGGTCGCGGGATCCGCGGTCGACGCGGCCGTGTCCTACCTGGCCGACCTGTTCACACGCCGCGGGGACGGCACGCAGATGGCGGTCCGCGCACTGCGGGTAGCTCTACCTGAGGCACAAGTCGTCGCAGTGGTAACCAGCTACGTCGAACGCCTCGTGACCGCGTTTAGCGATCCGTAGCGAGCTCGCGGGCAACGGACGCCGCTTGAGGCGTGTCCACCTGCGACTAGGATCAGCCTCGGTGAGTAGACCGGACTTCAAGGCGCGCTGGCCCACGCCGCCGATTGACGCCAAATGACCCAGGCGCAGGCTGCCACTTGGCTCCCGGAACGACTCCCCGAGCAGGGTGAGCTGGTCCAGGTCCGCTCGCGGCGGTGGCTGGTCGAGAAGGTCGCGCCGCAGGACGCCGGCTCCGCCGTCGTCAGCCTGGCCTGCGCCGACGACGACGCCCAGGGCGAGACGCTCGACGTGCTCTGGGACTACGAGATCGACCGGCGGATCCTCGTCGACGAGGGCTGGGACGACCTCGCAGCCCAGGGGTTCGACGACCCTCGCTACTTCGCCGCGTTCCTCAACACGCTGCGTTGGAACTCGGTGACGGCCACCGACCCGAGTCTCTTCCAGGCTCCCTTCCGGGCGGGGATCAAGATCGAGGCCTACCAGATGGAACCGCTGCGCAAGGCCCTGCTCCTGCCGCGGGCGAACCTCTTCATCGCCGACGACACCGGTCTCGGCAAGACGATCGAGGCCGGGCTCATCGCGCGGGAGCTGCTGTTGCGCAAGAAGGCCAAGACGATCGTCGTCGCCGCGCCGCCGTCGGTCCTCGAGCAATGGCAGGCCGAGCTCGACGAGCGTTTCGGCCTGCGCTTCGAGATCCTCGACCGCCACTACTTCGCCCGCGTCCGCCGCGAGCGCGGCTTCGCCGTCAACCCCTGGCGAACGCACAGCCGCTTCCTCGTCTCGCACAACCTGCTCGGCGACCCGACCTATGCCGACCCGATGCGAGAGTGGCTCGGGCACCTCCTCCCCGGGAGCCTCCTGATCCTCGACGAGGCCCACCACGCCGCGCCGTCGAGCGGCGGTCGCTACGGGATCGAGACGAAGCTGACGCGCGCCGTCCGCGACCTCGGCGGTCGCTTCGAGCACCGCCTGTTCCTCTCGGCCACGCCACACAACGGCCACTCGAACAGCTTCTCGACACTGCTCGAGCTGCTCGATCCCTACCGCTTCACCCGCGGCGTCAAGGTCCGCGGGAAGAAGGCGCTCGAAGACGTGATGGTCCGCCGCCTCAAGGAGGACATCCGCGAGATCCAGGGCGGCTTCCCCAAGCGCATCGTCGTGCGGATCGCGGTCGACGGCCTCCCGGATGACGCCCCCGAGCTGGCCCTGTCGCGACTGCTCGACGAGTACCGCACCGCCCGCGAAGAGCGCTTCGCCGGTACCTCCAACCGCGCGCAGGCGGCTGCCGGGCTGCTCGTCGTCGGCCTCCAGCAGCGGCTGCTGTCGTCGATCGAGGCGTTCGCCCGCAGCCTGGCCGTCCACCGGCGCACAGTCGAGCGCCAGGGCCGACAAGCGGCGGAGGACACCCCCGCCGTGGTCGACGCCCAGGCCGCCCTCCTGACCACGTCGCCCGGAGCCGACGATGAGCGCGGCGAGTGGACCGGCGAGCAGCTCGAGGCCGAGGAGGCCGCCCAGATCGAGGCCGTGACCCGGGCCGCCGAGTCCGGGGCGCCCCACGGAGCGGACGCCGACATCCTCTGGCGCCGCGAGCAGGATCTGCTCGACCGGATGGAGGAGATCGCCGAGAGCTCGCGGCATCTGCCCGACCACAAGATGCTCCGCCTGCTCGACTGGATTCGCGAGCACCAGTGTCCGGGCCTGCCGGCCTTCGGCAAGCGAGCGCGGGGCTCCGCCGCCTGGAACGAGCGGCGGGTGCTGATCTTCACCGAGAACCGCGAAGGCACCAAGCGCTACCTCGAGTCCATCATCGAGCAGGCGATCGAGGGCACCGACCGCGCTGAGGAGCGAGTCGCGGTGATCACCGGGCTGACATCCGGTGCTCTGCGCAAGGAGGTTCAGCGCCGCTTCAACACCGACCCGGCTGAGGACCCCTTGCGGATCCTGATCGCGACCGACGCCGCCCGCGAGGGGCTCAACTTCCAGGCCCACTGCGCCGACCTCTTCCACTTCGACCTGCCGTGGAACCCCGGGCGGATCGAGCAGCGCAACGGCCGGATCGACCGCAAGCTCCAGCCGGCGGCGGAGGTCCGCTGCCACTACTTCGTGCTGCCGCAGCGGGCTGAGGACCGCGTGCTCGAGGTTCTCGTCCGCAAGACCGACACGATCAAGCGCGAGCTCGGCAGCCTCTCGCAAGTGATCGACGACGACATCGAGCGCCGCCTTCGCCGGGGCATCCGCCACCGCGACGTCGACCGCCTCGCCGCAGAGGTCGAGCGAGCGGATCTCGACGCCGAGCGCAAAAGCGTTGTCGCCGAGGAGCTCGACGAGGCGCGCGAGCGCCAGGACGACCTCCGCGAGCAGATCGACCGCTGCCGCACCCTGCTCGAACGCTCCCGCTCGTGGACCGGCTTCGAGGCCGCGCCGTTCCGCGACGCCCTCTCCTGCTCGCTCGAGCTGCTCGGCGCCCCGCCGCTCGCCCAGGACGGCTACGGGCGCTGGAGCTTCCCGCCCCTGGACCGGCGGACCGGCGCCGACCCGAGCTGGGCGGCGACGCTCGACACCTTGCGCTCGCCCCGGCCGGCCAACAGCAAGCTCGCCGACTGGCGCCACGACGCCGAGATCCGGCCAGTCGTCTTCGAGGACGCCGGCGTGATGACCGACGCCACCGTCCACCTCCATCTCGAGCAGCGCGTCGCCCAGCGCCTGCTCGCGCGGTTCAGCTCCCAGGGCTTCGTCCACCACGACCTTTCCCGGGCCTGCCTGGCCCAGGTCGGCGACTCGATCCCCCGGGTGATCCTGCTCGGCCGCCTCTCGCTCTACGGCCGGGGCGCCGAGCGCCTCCACGAGGAGCTCGTGCCGGTCGCCGCGCGCTGGGTCGACCCCGACCGCCGTGGCGCCCGCGGCCTGACCGCGTACGCCCGGAACGCCGAAGCCAAGAGCCTCGAGCTGCTCGACCGGGCGCTCGCAAACCCCGGCAAGCATCAACCGACCACCGTCGTCGCCGACCGGCTGCTGAAGGCGGCCGCCCAGGACGTGGCCGAACTCCTCCCAGCGCTGCGCGCCCGCGCTGACCTGCTCGCCGCGGAAGCCGCTCAGAAATTGAAAGATCGAGGCCAGCGGGAACGCAGCGACCTCGCCGAGACGCTCGCCCGCCAAAGAGACCGGGTCAGCGAGGCACTCACGACGCAGCGGGCCGCCGGGTCCCAGCTGACGCTGGGCTACGCCGAGGCCGAGCGCCGCCAGGTCGAGGCGGACATGCGCTCGTGGGAGCGGCGGATCGCGGAGTTCGACCGCGACCTGGAGACCGAGCCCCAGCGGGTCGCCGACTTCTACGCGGTCGCGGCGACCCGGATCGAGCCGGTCGGCCTTGTCTACCTCTGGCCGGACACCAACTGATGGCCCGGCTCGACCCGCAGATTCAGGCGCACCTCGAATGGCTCGGCTTCGTCGCGCCGACCGGGCTCGTCGTCTCCGCTCCGGCGCTCGTGCGGGCGGGCGCGATCCTCGATCGCAACGACGCCGTCGGCCAGCGCCTGCTGCGCGACTGCGCCACCGACGCGCTCACGCCGGCCGGGGACCCCGAGCCGATCGTCGACGACTTCGAGGCCTTCGCGAGGAGCGTCCTCGGCTGGACGTTCTCGCCGAAGGGCTACGCCGGCATGGCGGGGACGCCGATCCCACCGGAGCTCGAGGTCGCGCTCGCCGACTACGGCGAGACCCTCCGGCCGGACTATGCAGTTCTGGAGCGCGACCCAAAGGACGGGGCGCCCGGCTGGCAGCTGGTCATCCGGGTACTCGGCCGGGACCGCGAGTTCGACGAATCGGCGCGGGAGGGCGGGCAGCTCGACGCGTCGGCCCACGGGCGGATGGAGCGGCTGCTGCGCGAGACCGGCGTCCCCGCCGGCGTGCTCTTCAACGGACGCGCCCTGCGACTGATCTCCGCGCCGCGGGGCGAGAGCTCCGGGTGGATCGAGTTCCGCGTCGCCGACATGGTCCTGACGGCCGGGCGCCCGATTCTCGCCGCGCTGCGCATGCTCCTGCGCGAGTCGCGGCTGTTGACGCTGCCGCGCGCCCAGCGCCTCGCGGCCCTGCTCGAGGACAGCCGCCGCTTCCAGAACGAGGTCTCCGAGAAGCTCGCCGCGCAGGTTCTCCACGCGCTGTACGAGCTGCTGCGCGGGTTTCAAGCGGCCGACGACGCCGCCGGCGGAGAGCTGCTGCGGCGGGCGCTGGCTGAGCACCCCGACGAGGTCTACCACGCCCTGTTGACGGTGATCCTCCGCCTGCTGTTCGTGCTCTACGCCGAGGAGCGGGGGATGCTTCCGAGCGACTCGACCTACGTGCGCTACTACTCGGTCGCCCAACTGTACGACCGGCTGCGCGCCGACGCGGCCGGCCACCCCGACACGATGGAGCAGCGCTACGGCGCGTGGGCTCAGCTGCTCGTCGTCTTCCGGATGATCCACGACGGTGCGAAGGCCGGGGCGCTGAGCATGCCGGCGCGACGGGGCGTGCTGTTTGACCCCGACCGCTACAAGTTCCTCGAGGGACGCTCCGGCCACGGCGCGCGGTCCACGGTCGAGCGGATCGAGCCGCCGCTCGTGCCCGACGGGACGATCCACCGGGCGCTCGAGAAGCTGCTCGTCCTCGACGGCGAACGGATCTCCTACCGGGCGCTCGACGTCGAGCAGATCGGGTCGGTCTACGAGACGATGATGGGCTTCCGCCTGGAGACCGCGACCGGCCGGTCCGTGGCGATCAAGGCGCACAGCCGCCACGGCGCGCCGACCGCCGTCGACCTGGACGCCCTGCTGGACGTGGAATCCGCGAAGCGGGCGAAGTGGCTGGCCGATCGGGCCGACCGCAAGCTGACGCCGAAGGTGACGGCGGCGGTCAAGGCCGCGGAGAGCGTTGAGGACCTCCAGCATGCCCTCGCGGGCGTGGTCGACACGGCCGCGACGCCCGACCTCGTCCCGGCCGGATCGATGATCCTCCAGCCGAGCGAGGAGCGGCGGCGGTCAGGGTCGCACTACACGCCGCGGGCGCTGACCGAGCCGATCGTCCGCACGACGCTCGAGCCGATCCTCGGGCAGCTCCGCGGCGAGGACGGGGGTGTGCCGCGGCCGGCGCAGATCCTCGACCTGAAGGTCTGCGACCCAGCGATGGGCTCGGGCGCCTTCCTCGTCGAGGCCTGCCGCCAGCTCGCCGACCAGCTTGTGGAGGCGTGGGGCGTCCACGGTGGGCGACCGGAGATTCCGGCGGACGAGGACGAGCGGGTCTTCGCCCGACGGCTTGTCGCCCAGCGCTGCCTCTACGGGGTTGACCGAAACCCGGTCGCCGTCGACCTGGCGAAGATGTCGCTCTGGCTGATCACGCTCGCTCGGGAGCACGCCCTGACGTTCGTCGATCATGCACTGCGCTACGGAGATTCGCTGGTCGGGCTGTCGCGGCGGCAGATCGAGTCTTTCAATTGGAGCGGGTCGGCGCCGGGGTTCGAGGCGGTGCGGATCGGCGAACACGTCGCGAGGGCGGCGAAGCTGCGGGCGCAGATCCGCGGGGCGGGCGAGGACGTGTCGGACTTCGCACTGAGGGAGATGTGGGGCGAGGCACAAGACGAGCTCCAGCAGGTCCGCCTGTTCGGGGACCTCGTCGTGGCAGCCTTCTTCGCAGGAACGAAGCCGAAGGAGCGCGAGGCGAAGCGGGTCGAGCTCGCTGGCGCGGTCGCCGCTGGTCAGGCCGAGAGTTGGCGGTGGTTGGTCGACGAGACCCGGCACGCTGCGCATCCAATTGTTCCGTTCCATTGGGAGATTGAGTTCCCCGAGGTGTTCGAAGAGGGCCGCGGCGGATTCGATGCGATCGTCGGTAACCCACCGTTCGGCGGACACGTCTCGGTCGTGACGGCAAACGCCGTGGGGTACGCCGTCTGGCTGAGAGAACTCCACGAGAGGAGCGCAGGTAAGTGTGACCTTGTTGCGCATTTTTTCCGTCGCGTGTTCGGGTTACTTCGGCCGGCTGGAACGTTTGGCCTTATCGCGACCAACACGGTCGGGCAAGGCGACACGCGCAACACAGGCATCCATTGGATTTGCTCGCACGGAGGCGAAATCTACGAGGCACGCCGACGGCTGAAATGGCCTGGGATGGCCGCCGTCGTTGTGAGCGTGGTGCACGTCGAGAAGGCCCGATTCAATGGAGTGAAATGGCTCGATGGCCGGCGAGTCGAACACATCAGTGCCTTCTTGTTTCACCGCGGCGGGGATGACGAGCCTGCCCGCCTTGGCGCTAACGCCGGCAAGAGCTTCATCGGGAGCCTCGTGCTTGGCATGGGATTCACGTTCGATGACACCGACACTAAGGGCGTCGCGTCCCGGCTCGCGGACGTGCGGCGGCTCATAGAGGCGGACCCGCGAAACGAGGTGGCAATCTTCCCCTATCTGGGGGGAGAAGAAGTGAACACAAGCCCGCTACAGGCTCACCACCGCTACGTGATCGACCTCGGCAAGCGCGATGAACGCGAGTGCTGGGAGCGGTGGCCGCTGCTGATGGGCGTGCTACAGGAACGGGTCAGGCCGGAGCGCATCAAATCCACGGAGACAAGTCGTTCCAGCCACGGTGGCCGGGCGGCGACGTGGTGGCAGCACTACCACTTGGCGGAGGGTCTTCGCGCGGCCGCGAGTGGGATGGCTCGGGTGTTGGTGATTGCACGCGTCGGGCAGCAGGCCGCGTTCGTCTTCCTCGACGCAGGATCTGTGTTCTCGGAGCAGTTGGTCGTGTTCCCGCTCCCGACTTGCGCCGCCTTCTGCGCCCTCCAGTCCCGGCCCCACGAGGTTTGGGCCCGGTTCTTCGGCTCGTCGATGAAGGACGATCTCCGTTACACGCCGTCCGACTGTTTTGAGACCTTCGCGTTCCCCGACGGCTGGGAGAGCGACCCAGCACTCGAAGCCGCGGGTGACGCGTACTACGCGCTCCGCGCCGCCCTGATGATCGAGCACGACGAGGGTTTGACGAAAACCTACAACCGCTTCCACGACCCGTACAACCGCGACCCCGGGATCGAGCGGCTGCGCGAGCTCCACTCGGACATGGACCGCGCCGTGCTCCACGCCTACGGCTGGGACGACATCCCGACGGATTGCGAGTTCCTGCTCGACTACGAGATCGACGAGGAGGAGTGGGGAACGAAGCGCAAGCCTTACCGCTACCGCTGGCCCGATGAGGTCCGTGACGAGGTGCTCGGCCGCCTGATCGAGCTGAACTCCGAGCGTGCAGCGGAGGAGCAGCGCTCGGGTGCCGCCGCCCACCGCCCGGCCCGCCGCGCCACTGCCCGTCCAGGACTCGCGCCCGAGACGGGGAAGATGTTCTGATGGAGGCAGCTACCCGCCCGAACGCGCCGACCACGGCGCTCGACGTACGCGAGCGGATCGTCGAGGCGCTCGAGCTCGACCTGATCGGGCCGTGGCCCGGCCACGAGCTGGCCGACGAGCGGCTCCCTGGCCGGTCACGGCCGTCGAATTGGTACCTGACCGGTTTCCTCGTGCCACTTGACGTCCCGCCGGACGAGAGCGGTGACATCGACGCGGAGGAGGAGCTCGCCGAGGTTCAGGCCTCGGCCGGCCCGGTCGAGGAGAGCGCCGAGGAGCCGGGCGCTGCGAAGAAGGGGTTCTTTCCGTCGTCGATGGGTCTCAGCACGCTCGTCGCGGAGGCCGCGAAGTCGCTTTCGGTGACCGTGTCGTGGGGCGACTACGCGCGCGGCAGCTATACCTACACAACTCGCGACGGCGAGCAGGAGGTGATCGACAACCTCTGGCAGCGCGCGCCGCGTGAGCAGGCGGTCGACGTGCCGCTCGGCGTCGGCGGCGGCTGTTCGCGGGTCCTGGCGGTCGCTGAGTCGGGCGGGCTCGAGCTGCATGTGCTCGAGCGCCCTGTTCACGACAATGGCGGCGACGGGCGAATCCCGCCGGGGACGCGGTCGGTCTCTGTGTTCCTCGTCAACCACCGTCACGCGGTCCGGACGGACTCCGATCGAGCGTACGTCTTCCAGCCGGTCCTGACGGTGCGCTGCGACGAGCCGTTCGTTCCGCGCCCCGACCTCCGTGGTGCCTACGCGGCCGACTGGGAGGAGGAGATGGCCGACCTGCACTACGCCGACACTCCCGAGTACGCGACCGGCCATGGGATCTCTGCCGACTGGACGCTGATCGACGGCGAGTGCCGCGAGCTGCGCACCAGCTGGATCCCGCGAGCGTTGGTCGAGAAGACGCAGACGGTCAAGGTCGCCGGCGTCGAGCTCGGGATGGACAAACTCGGCGCGCTCGCCGACGGATCGGCGGCCAGCGCGGCGCTCAGCCCACTCGTCGACGAGTATCGCGCGTGGATCTCAGCCCAGCAGGCCGCTGCGGCCGGGCTGACCGGGGGGCGCTCAGAGACGGCAGTCGAGTTGCTGCGGATCGCCGGCATCGCCGCTGGACGGATCGAGCGGGGGATCGCCGTGCTCGCGTCAGACCTCGACGCCCTCGACGCATTCCGCCTCGCCAATCGCGCCGTCGCCGCCGCCCTGCGGAGGCGGTTGAAGGTCGAGGACCCCGGCTGGCGGGCCTTCCAGCTGGCGTTCATCCTGCTCAACCTGCCGGGGATCGCCGACCCGGCGGATCGCGAGCGCGAAACCGTCGAGCTGCTGTTCTTCCCGACCGGTGGCGGCAAGACCGAGGCCTACCTCGGCCTCTCGGCCTTCACGATGGTCATGCGTCGCCTGCGCGGGGCGGGCGGGGGCGGGGATCGGGCGGGTTGCGGCGTCAGCGTGATCATGCGCTACACCCTGCGCCTGCTGACGCTCGACCAGCTCGCGCGCGCCGCCGGGCTCGTCTGCGCGCTCGAGCTCGAGCGGGCAGCGCTGCCCGAACGCTACGGCGCCTGGCCGTTCGAGATCGGTCTCTGGGTCGGCAAGGCGGCCACCCCGAACCTGCTCGGCAGGAAGGGTGACAAGCGATCGGACACGGCGCGAATCAAGGTTCGCCGGTTCAAGAACGAGCCGCGATCCAATCCCTCGCCGATTCCCCTCGAGGAGTGCCCGTGGTGCGGCGAGCGGTTCGCGCCCGACTCGTTCAGCTTGTGGCCCGACGACGACCGCCCACGCGAGCTGCGGATCGTCTGCGTGAACCTCGAATGTGAGTTCAACGGCGACCGCGCGCTGCCGATCGTCGCCGTCGACTCGCCGATCTATCGCCGTCTGCCGGCGTTCGTGATCGCCACGGTCGACAAGTTCGCCGCGCTCCCCTGGACCGGTGCCTGCGGCACGCTGCTCGGCGGCGCCGATCGCCACGACGACCACGGTTTCTACGGCCCTGCCGAGCCAAACAGGGGTACGCCTCTGGCCGCGCCGCTGCTGCCGCCGGATCTCGTGATTCAGGACGAGCTGCATCTGATCTCCGGACCGCTGGGGACGATGGTCGGGCTCTATGAGACAGCGATCGAGGCGCTCTGCGTCCGCACCCCCCGGGGCACAGGCGAGTCCGATGGCCGCGGCGTACGCCCGAAGATCGTTGCGTCGACGGCGACCGTGCGCCGCGCGAGCGACCAGATCCAGGCCCTGTTCGCTCGCCCGCAGACCGCCATCTTCCCGCCTCCAGGCCCAGACCGCCGGGACTCGTTCTTCGCGCGGACCGTGCCGCCCGAGACGGCTCCGGCGCGGCTCTATCTCGGGATCGCCGCACAGGGACGCAACCCGAAGGTCGTGATGCGCAAGACCTGGCTCGCCCTGATGGGCGCCGCCGAGCGCTCCTTTCGCGACGCCGGCGGTCACCGGAACCCCGAGAATCCGGCGGACCCGTACATGACGCTGCTCGGCTACTTCAACGGCCTACGAGAGCTCGGCGGAGCTCGGCGGATCCTCGAGGAAGAGGTCCAGAATACGCTGAAGAGCTACGGCGCCGAGCGCCGCCGGATCGGCGAGCCGCGCACACTGTTTCGCGATCGACGCACCTTTTCCGAGGTCGTCGAGCTGACGTCGCGGGTCTCGACCGACAAGGTTGCCGAGGCGCGCCGGCGCCTCGGGGCGAGCGCCGGCTCGACCGATCGCGTCGATTGCGCGATTGCCACGAACATGATCGCCGTCGGCCTCGACATCCCGCGGTTGGGCCTGATGGGCGTCGTCGGACAGCCGAAGACCGCGGCCGAGTACATCCAGGCGACGAGTCGCGTCGGGCGCACGGACGAGGCGCCGGGCCTGATCGTCACGCTGCTGGGCATCAACAGGCCGCGCGACCGCTCGCATTACGAGCGCTTCCGACACTTCCACGACACCTTCTATCGCTCCGTCGAGGTCGGCAGTGTGACGCCGTTCTCGCCCCGCGCGCTCGACCGCGGACTTGCCGGAGCGCTCGTCGGCCTGGCCCGGCAGAGCGTTGCCCAGCTGACGCCGGCGCGCGGCGTCGAGCGGATTGCCGAGGTTCGCGCGGAGCTCGAGCGCGGGCTGCTCGCGACGTTCCGCGCGCGCGTGCTCCAGCAGCCCCTGATGGACGAGGACGAGCGCGCCGAGCGCGTGCGCAGCGTCGAGAGTCGCGTCGTCGACCTGCTCGACTCGTGGCAGACCGTGATCGAGGACTACGCCGCCGACAGCGTCGCAGTCCAGTACCAGCGCTACGAGCTCGACATGCCCAAGCCCCTGCTGCGAGACATGCTCGACATCGACTTCGACTCTGGCGATCACGCCAAGTTCCGAGCCAACCGTTCGTTGCGCGACGTCGAGCCCAGCGTCAACCTGTTCTTTCGCGACGCGGGCCGGCCGCGCTCGTGAGCGCCAGCATGAACCGGGCCCGCGCGTGAGTCCCCGGCCCGACGGACAGGTCCGCGCCAGCCAGGTGATCAGGACGTGGGGACCCGGCGCGGTGATCGATCTGCCGAGACAGTCAGGGATCGTCGGCGGGCTCGAGCAGTGGCCGCGCCTGGATCGGCTCGAGGAGATCGTCGATCCGCGGCTGACGAGGAAAGTCGCGATCTTGACCGGCGTCGACGGCGTGCGCCTATTCGCTCCCCCGCCTGACGAGGCAGGCCCGGGCGAGCAGCGGCCGGGGATCGGCGTGTGGCGCTTCCCGGACTGGATGGTCGTCCAAGAGGGGCTCGACGGTGGCGCTCGCGCCCGTTCGCGCCGGCTCGTCCACCGCCGGTCGCTCGACCCGCGGGGGCGCTACGACGGGCGCGCCGTGATCGCCACGAGGTTCGTCCGCGCCTGCCCGCGCGGTCACATCGACGACGTCGACTGGAAGCGCTTCGTCCACGGCGACGAGTCGTGCAACAGGCAGCAGCTGTGGCTCGACGAGCGCGGGACCGGCGGTGACCTCGCCGATCTCGTCGTGCGCTGCGAATGCGGCAAGTCGCGAGGCCTCCACGAGGCCGCCGACATCAGCGTCGTGCCGCTCGGCGTCTGCGGCGGCGCACGCCCGTGGCTCGGCTTCGGCAGCCGAGAGGAATGCGGCCTGCCAAGCCGCCTGCTGATCCGGACCGCAGCGAACGCATACTTCGCCCAGGTGATGAGCGCGCTCTCCCTACCGGAGGCCGGCGCCGAGGTCGACGACGCGGTCGGCGAACTCTGGGAGGACCTGCAGATCGTCGCGAACCAGGTCGAGCTCGCGTTCATCCGACGCAAGCCCCAGGTCTCCGCGCGACTGGCCGGGCACAGCGACGACGACGTGCTCGACGCCATCGCCAAGCGCAAGCACGGCGCGGCCGAGAGGCCGGTCAAGGCAGTCGAGCTCGACGCCCTGCTCGCGGCGCCCGAAGGCTACGGCGACGACGTGCCGATCGACCCCGACTTCCACGCCCGCCGGCTGCCCGACCACGCATGGCGAAGCTTGTCGCTGACCGACGGCATCGGGCGCGTCGTGGCGCTCCATCGCCTCCGCGAGGTGCTCTGTCTACTCGGATTCACCCGCTTCGAGGCGGTCACGCCGGACATCCAGGGCGAATACGAAGGCGATGTCGAACGGGCGGCGCTGGCGCTCGAGCCGACCTGGTTTCCGGCCGTCGAGAACCGCGGCGAGGGCGTCTTCGTCGGGCTCGAGCCTGGCGCGGTGGCCGACTGGCTGCGACGTGACGCAGTCCGCGAGCGAGTCGACCAGCTCGCCGAAGGACACCGCTTGTGGGCCGCCCGCCGCAAGAGTGAGCGTCCGTTCCCGGGCGGGCCATATGTGCTGCTGCACACGCTCTCGCACCTCCTGCTGGCGTCGCTCGCGATGCGCTGCGGCTATCCGGCGAGCTCAATTCGCGAGCGCATCTACGTCGACAACGCCGGCGGACGCTTCGGGCTGATGCTCTACACGGCGAGCCCCGACGCCGAGGGCACCCTCGGCGGCCTCGTCGCCCAGGCCCGGCACATCGAAGACCACCTCGCGGTCGCGCTCCGCTCGGGCGCGCTGTGCTCCAACGACCCGGTCTGCGCGCAACACTCGCCCGGTGGTGGCATCGAGGAGCGGTGGCTGCACGGCGCCGCCTGCCACGGGTGCTCGCTGATCGCCGAGACGTCGTGCGAGATGCGCAACGACTACCTCGACCGGGCGCTCGTCGTGCCCACGCTCGACTTCCCCGACGCGGCGTTCTTTCCGCGACTGTCGTGATCGAGCCGCTACTGGCGCTGCCCGCGCACCTGCGCGAACGGCTCGCCCGCGCACTCGAGTCGGGCTACATCGACGCGCCGTTTACACGGGCGAGCTTGCGGTCGGCGCTCGGCAGTGACGCAGGGGTCGACGAGGTACGCGCCGCCCTCGGGCGGCTCGCCGACCGGGGTATCTCCGGGCCGGCTGTCGCCCTGGCGTTGGACGCCGTGGCGGCTGCAGCCGCGCAGGTCGACCGACCCGATCTTGTCTGGTCTGGGCCTGCCGTCCCCGGTCTGCAGGCACGCGACACGCGACGGGTGTATGAGGAGCTCGTCGCCGGTGCCGAGCGGTCGATCTGGGTCAGCACGTTCGCCTACTACGACGGGCGGCAGGCGTTCCGGACCCTCGCGGCGCGGATGGACGAGGCGCCGGCGGTACAGGTCACGCTCCTGCTCAACATTCAACGCCGGCCTGGGGACACGACGGCTGCTGATGCGGTCGTCGCAAGGTTCGCTGAGCGCTTTTGGACGCAGGACTGGCCCGGGGAGAGGCGGCCGAGCGTGTTCTACGACCCGCGCTCGCTTGGCTCGGCCGGCCACATCGGCGTGTTGCACGCGAAGGCTGTGGTCGTCGACGACCAGGCCGCGTTCGTGACTTCGGCGAACCTCACGGAGGCGGCCTTCGATCGCAACGTCGAAGTGGGCGTGCTCTCGCGCGAGCGTACGCTCGCGGCGAGCCTGACGCGGCACTTCCGCGTGCTGATCGACCAGAAGCTCCTGCTTCCGCTGCCCCGGGGGTAGGCCGTGCCTGCATCTCAACCGTGGGCGACCTGCTGCCGACGCTGGGCTTCGGCGCGAATCGCTCGGCGAGCATCACCGCGTGATTCCGGCGACTGGAGCCCCTGCTGCCAGCCTGACTCGCGAAGATAACGCTCGAAGTCGGCGGCCGTCCGCTTCAGCGCGGCCTCCAACTCTTCCTCGGCGACGCCGCCGCAGAAAGTCTCGTTCCAGTGCTCGAGCAGCTCGAGCTCTGCGAACGCCGGCGCACTGAAATCCTCAAGTGTGTCGGTGCCCACTTTCGCATGGGCCATCGCCCAGATGATGCGCTGCTGCAGGAGGAGCGTCCCCTTCTCGCTAAGCACGGCGATTCGCTCGGCCTCACTCAGCTGGGCAGGCGAACACAACACCTGACTCCGTGAGGATGGCTGCTTGGTGGCCGGCTGCGAGGTTCGGGAGCGGGAATACACGAAGGTGAGAGCTAGGCCAAGCACTCGGTGGCACGTACTGCCAAGGGCGCACCGGCACGCCCTGAACCCGCGGTTTCAGGTTGGCGCCGGTGCGCAGAGAGCAGGGATGCGTGGAGAGCAGAATCAGGTCGTGGTCGCCGTCTGGGAAACCGGGCAGCGTTATGCCTCGGAAGACGTCGCCCTGCGAGACTGGGCGCAGAGCGCCAATGTCTTCACGCATGGCGAGGTACCGCTCCTCGTCATCGTTTGGCCCGTCGACTGCGTCGGTCACCGTCCGATTTCACCTCGGAACGATCGCGCGTTCGCCGCCTGGGCCTTGGTCAGTCACACGGAAACTGGGGTCGCTCGGGTCGCTCGTGCGCCACTCAGGGTTCACGGCCTCGAGCATGGCCGTTGTGGTGATGTGCTCGGCTGCCCAGTCGAGCAGCAACAGCCGCCCGTCTGCGCCCCTTGCATAAATCGTTGCCGGTGTCAGCGTCGATTCCTCGTGAATGCGCATAGCGATCCAACTGCCGATATCGGCGATCGGCTCCTTCACGGATTGCAGCATCGTGATAAAGGCGGTGAGCAAGGCAACCTGATGGCGGTTCTCCGGCGCGATCGCCCCCCCTCGACGCCACTTGCGCACAGCGCTTGGCGTCACGCCTAGCATGGTGGCGATCGTGTTCCACGAGAGCCCCCAGGTATTGGCAAGATCATCGAGAAGCTCGCGCGGGTCTCGCTTGCCTAGCAAGCTTGCAGCTTCGGCCAGCTGCGAGCTCCGCGCTGTGTGCTCCGCGGTCGTGACGGTCTCAGTCAGGACCTTGACCGCTTGGCGCACCCCTCCGAGGGCACTGGACGGTGTCGGGGGGTCGGCGGGACGGTTGACGATCGAATCGCGCTGCGTTGTCTCAGGCATCGTTGGGCCTCCGGAAGAAGTCGCGCAGAGTAGACGAGATCGCTGCCTCGAAGATAGCGGTGATCGGCGCGTGCAGCATCTCGCACATGGTGACGACCTCCTCTACGACGAGAGGTGCGGTAGCGTCGCTCGGCGCGATCCATGTGCTCTCTGTGTCCAGGCGAAAGAACGGTCCAGCATCGTGGACTCGCACGCGCAGCGGCCCGCGCGGGTCGACCGCGAAGCCCTCGGGTTCGGCGCCGAAAATCAGGCGCACCGAGTGTTGATCGGAAAGCCGATAGTCAACCATGCCATGGGTGCGTACGACGTCTGCATCGAGCAGGGCCGGTGGTGCACCAAGGCCCGGGGCGAGCAGCTCCGCCCAGTCGGTAGTCGTTGAGACGGCGGGGTGGCGGATCTCGTTCACGTATCGCAGAGACAGTCGCTCGACGCCGCGCACCACGGAGACTTCGGCGACAGCTTGCAGTGCTCCTCGAATAATCGGGAGGAGATCATCAAAGGAGCTATGGTCGCCATGCGCGATGACCGTGCTTCGCGGCCCCACGGTCACGCTGGTAGTGCGCTGGCGGTCGGTCATGCGAAGCTGATCCCCGGCTACCACCGGCACCGCGAAGGACTGAGGGGTCAGGTCCTCAAGTCCGGCAAGCGAGAACTGCAACGGGACCGTGCTAAGGCTCTCGAGCAGCGGGAAGCCTTCCGCGAGGCGTTCGTAAACGGCTTCCTTGCCGTCCGCGCGGGCAAGCGCCGGCGTCAGCGCGTACTGGATCTCGAACGCGACGAACTGGACTGGCGCGTGCGGGTAGATCTCCTTGGGCATCTGTCCTTTCTACATCGGTAGCCTGAGCGAAAGCTAAAACGAACCAGAAGCGCTACTCTACCGATCCTGAAACGGGAGTAAAGGCGAGTTCAGGCCCGCCCGGCTATGCGCCGCCGGATGCCGGCCGCACCTTCCATCGCGAAGATCTCCGACAGCATGGCTGCGTCCTCCTCCTGGCTCCGATACCGCAAGTAGATCTGGGGGGTCTTGATTTCGGCATGCTCGAGCCAGTTCTGCACTTGGAGGATCGACGCCCGCTGGATAGCGAGCGTGCCGAACGTGTGGCGCAACTCGTGAAAGCGCATGGGGGAGAGCTCGGCGGCCGCCAGGGCGGCTCGGAAGCGCTTGCGCAGCCGGTTGGAGTCGAGGTGCCCGCCGGCCGGGCCGCAGAAGACAAGGTCGCCCAGCTCGGTGAAGCCACCGCGCTCGCCGAGGCGTGCGAGCGCTCGCGCGACGTCGTCGACCATTGGGACGGTCCGGGCCGACCCGCTCTTCGGCGTCGACTCGACGTCCTTCGCGAAGCTTGCGCGCACGTGCACCGCCTGCCGCGGGAAGTCGACGTCCCGCCACCGCAGAGCCAGGAGTTCGCCCATGCGCAGGCCCGTGAACGCGGCCGTCGCGAGAAGGGCGGCATCCTGCTCGGAGGCCGCGGCCCGAGCGAGCGAGTTGCACCTCCGGTGCGGTGAGGACCGTGATCTCCTTCGTGCGGCGCAGCCGCGGCCGCTCGAGCAGCGCGGCGGGGTTGTTCGGCAGGCCGTAGACCCGCATCGCGCGCTTGAAGATCGACGTCAGCGCGATCAGGTACTTGTGGATCGTCCGGTTCGCCGGCGACCGCTCGGCGATGAAGGCGGCCCGCCAGCGCTCGAGCACGTCGAGCGTGACCTCCTCGAGGCGCCGATGCCCGAGCGAACGGTCAAGGACCCGGACCATATATTCCTATATTCCTAACTGTCGGATGGAAACTTTTAATCCGGCGGGCTGGGTTCGAGTCCCAGGCCGCGCATCACGCCAAATCCTCCTCGATGGCGGCGCTTCGCCAGACGCGAGCCGGTCTGGCGCGAGCGCCCCGCCCGGAGTCAGGAGACGGCGGCGGCGCATCGGCCGGCGGCCGGGCCGGCTGAGACCTCGACGGGGGATGGGCGCCACCAGAGCGGCCGGCGGATGGGCCGACCGCTCGGGCGCGCTCTTCCGGGAGTGGCTCAGCCCTGGGTCTAGGCGGCCGCGCGCTCGCTGGCGCTGATCACGGTGCTGCGGTTCTTGTGCGAGCGCTCGTAGCTGCCGACGGCCTTCAGCTCGGTCGGCGTCTCGACACCGGCAAGGACCCTCTCGATCTCCTCGACGGTCAACTCGTCGTAGCCCGGCCACGGCTCGTTGCCGCGGAGCGTAGTGATCCGGCTCAGGACCGTGGTGCGGTTCTGATTCCTGCGCTCATAGGCGTCGATCCTGGCGAGATCGAGCTGCGAGAAGCTCGAACCTGTCGGTGATCTCGGCGGCCGTTCGGTCGTCGTAGCCGGCGATCGGCATATCGCCCGCTTCGGCGACGGCGCCCTTCAGCTCACCCTCGAGGTGGGCTACGCCCGGAATCTTGCGAAGCTGTTGGGCGATCTTCCCTGTCGTGGACTTACTCATCGGGTCGGGGCTCCTGTCCTTGAAAAGACGTGCGGGTCGGGTGTCGTCGCGCGTAGATCTCGCCTGCGCCACGGTCTTGACCTCTCTGCCCTCGCTCGAGGCGTACCCCCTGACGGGCTTTCAACCCGGCGCCCTCCTCCTCGCGGAGGCCAAAGCCGGTCCGACCGCGGTTCCGTCCCTCTGCGGCTGCGGGCCGGGCCTGGGCGCCCGTCCTCATCCTCCCGACCCCTGGGCCGGCCCAGGCGCCTGTCCTCATGCTCCCGACCCCCACCGCCGTTCGGCTACCCTGGCCGAACGGCCACCCGGCCTGCCCCCCGACCGATCTGAGAGGAGCCGCCCGATGCCGCTCTATGACTACGCCTGCGAGCAGTGCGGCTCGTTCGAGGCCCAGCGCCACCACACCGAGGCCGGCACGCCGGCTGAATGTCCCGAGTGCGGTGCTCCGTCCGCCCGCCAGTGGTCGGTGCCCGTCGTCGCCTCGAACGGCCAGCCGACCAGCTTCAACGGCCGCAAGGCCAAGATGACCCCACCGCCGCTCCAGTCCGGCTCGACCGCCTTCCGCGCGCCGAAGAAGGACACCGAGACCGCGCCCGCCGAGGCGAGCTAGCGCCCGCGCCGCCCGATGCCGAGCGCCCTCACGGGAGCTGGGCGGCGATCCCGCCCGGGAGGGCGGTGAAGGTCTCGCCCGGCGGCACCGTCGACCGGTTCAGGCCCTGGCCGCCGTCGGGGCCGACCGTCTTGTAGGTCGGGCCGAGCGGATAGCCGAACTGGTTGGGGCCGATCGCGTCAACGGCGATCTTGAAGCGCGGCTGGCCGTACTTGTAGAGGCGCTGGACCACGCCGGTCTGGCCGGCGCTGCAGTCGGCCTGCCCGGCATTGTTGACCGCGTGGTTGTACGGCTGGTTGTGGAGGTAGACCGGCGGCCCGGCCACCACGCCCTCGCCGTTGGCCGGGGCCACCGCCCCGGCGATGCTGTAGGTGTTGTTCTGGACGGTCGAGAGGTCGAGCATCGTCCGCTGGGCCGTGCCCTGCGGCGTCGGGGCCGACAGGTGCTCGCTGACGAAGGTCCACCAGATGTTCCAGTAGTTGCAGACGGTGACGAACGGCCCGAGGAAGCGCAGCTGTGGCTGCAGGGTCGTGACCGTCGCCGTCAGGCCGCGGAGCGCCGCGTTGGTCGTCGGCGTCGTCACCAGGTCGAGCAGAGCCGTCATCGTGTCCTGGAGGTTGCTGTAGAGGCCGGAGGACCGCTGCGTCACGGGGATCGCCGTCTTCAGCGCCGCGTTGAGGTCGGGCAGCGCCCGGCGGAGCTCGACGGTGGCCACCGCGAGGTCCTTGCTGAAGGCGGCCGTGTCCCGCAGGAACGGGAGCTGAGCGTTCAGCGACGTCGTCCCCACCGCCAGCGTGTCCGGGAGCTTGTCGATCGTCGCGCCGAGGGCCTGCGGATTCTGCGACAGGGCCCCGAAGGTGTCGGCCATCGTCGTGAACGTCCGAGCCAGGCGGCCGGCCACCGGAGCCACCACCGCGGCCGTCCGCTCGATCGCCGGTACGAGCGCCGCCAGGCCGCTGCGGGCGTCGGCCAGGTTCGAGGCCACCGGCGCGAGCAGCCCCAGCGTCCGCGGCAGCGCCCGGATCGTCGTGTTGAGGTCGGGGCCCCGGCCGGCGAACGCGTCGCCGAGCTCCTTCAGGTTGCCCTGTACCGCGGTCCGCGTACGCGCATCGAAGATCCCGTAGATCTGATCGAGCTCGACCTGCTGGCTCGTCTGGCTCAGCGGAATCGTCCCGCCGTCGGGGAGCAGCTGCGACGAGTGCCCGCGCGTGATCTCCAGGTACTCGAGGCCGAGCGCCGACCGCGTCCGGATCGTCGCCATGCTGTCGAGGGGAAGCCGTCCCACCTTCTCGTCGAGCTTGAGCGTCGCCAGCGCCCCGATCGCCCCGCCCGGCAGCGCCCCGGCCCGCAGTTGGTCGACGATGCCGATCCGCGCACCGCCTTCGCGCACCTCGTTGCCCCGCAGGAGCTGTTGGCCGTTCTGCATCTGCACGTGGAGGACCCGCGTCGGGACGAACGGCAGTCCCTGGTTGGCGTTGTAGGCGAGAAAGACCGCGACGACGATGATCAGCGTCGTCACGGAACCGACGAGCAGATTGCTCGTGACCCCCGAGTTCCTTCCCCTTCTCCCACGCACGCCAGACGGAGCCTAGCCCCCGGCGCCCACGGCATCCACCGGGAACCGCCTCAGTGGCGGAAGTGCCGCCTCGCGGTGGCGACCATCGCCACGCCGGCCCGGTCGACCGCGGCGATCACGTCGGCGTCGCGGATCGACCCGCCCGGCTGGATGATCGCCGTCGCGCCCGCCTCGATCGCCAGCTCCGGGCCGTCGGCGAACGGGAAGTAGGCGTCCGAGGCCAGCGATGCCCCGGCCAGGGTGTCCAGGCGCGACTTCTCGACCGCCAGGCGGACCGAGTCGACCCGGCTCATCTGACCGGCGCCGATCCCCGCGGCGGCGCCGTCCCGGGCGAGGACGATCGCGTTCGACCGGACGTGTTTGCAGACGCGCCAGGCGAACAGCATGTCCCGCCATTCGTCCTCGGTCGGCTCCCGCTCGCTGACCACGGTCATCTGCGAGCGCTCCTCGAGCACCATGTCGCGGTCCTGGACCAGGAGCCCGCCGATCACCTGGCGGAACTCCGGCGCAGCCGCGCCCCGCCGCCGCTCGGTGTTCTCGAGCACCCGGACGTTGGGCTTGGCCGAGAGCACCTCGAGCGCCTCGGCGTCGAACGACGGGGCCACCACAAGCTCGAGGAACTGGCCGCTGACCGCCCGGGCGAGCTCGCCGTCGACGGCCGTGTTGAAGGCGATGACCCCGCCGAACGCGCTCATCGGGTCGCACTCGAAGGCGCGCCGGTAGGCCTCGAGGCCGGTCTCCGCCAGGGCGACCCCGCATGGGTTGTTGTGCTTGACGATCGCGCACGCCGTCGCGTCGAACTCGCTGATCAGCGCCCGGACGGCGTCGAGGTCGAGCAGGTTGTTGTAGGAAAGCTGCTTGCCCTGGTGCTGGCGGACCATCGACAGCAGGTGAGCCCTCGCGCCGATCTGCCGGTAGTAGGACGCCCGCTGGTGGGGGTTCTCGCCGTAGGAGAGGTCGTCGATCTTTTCGTAGGCGCGCACCACAAGTGACGGGAAGTCCTCGCCCTTCTCGGCGAACCACCGGGCGATCGCCGTCTCGTAGCGCGCCGTGTAGGCGAACGCCTCGGCGGCCAGGCTCTCGCGGGTCGGCATCGACAGGAGGCCGCCGCCCTCCCGCAGCTCGTCGAGGATCGCGTCGTAGCTCTCCGGTCGGACGACCGGCGCCGCGTATGCGTGGTTCTTGGCCGCCGCCCGGATCATCGTCGGCCCGCCGATGTCGATGTTCTCGATCACCTCGTCCTCCGGCGTCCCCCGCCGGGCCACCGTCCGCTCGAACGGATAGAGGTTGACGCACACCAGGTCGACGAACTCGATCTCCTGCTCGGCGGCCGCCGCCATGTGCTCCGGGTTCTCCCGCACCGCCAGCAGCCCGGCGTAGAGCCGCGGATGGAGGGTCTTGACCCGCCCGTCCATGATCTCCGGAAAGCCGGTGAAGTCGTCGATCGCCCGAACCGGGATGCCGGTGGCCGACAGCTCCCGCGCCGTCCCGCCGGTCGAGACGATCTCCACTCCGAGGTCGGCGAGGCCCCGGGCGAAGTCGACGATCCCGCGCTTGTCGGAGACCGAGAGCAGGGCGCGGCGGACCGGCACGGTGCCCGGGGCGGTCGCGCTCACGCCGGGCGTGGGGTCACCTGGGGCCACGGGCCCCGAGGATATACGAGCCCGGGTCATCTGCTCCCGCCCTCCACGATCACCCGGCGGGGGTTCTCCGGGTCGCGGCTGAGCCTCCCCTGGGCGAACAGGCGGACCGCCTCCGGCAGGAGCGCGTGCTCGAGCGGACGCAGCGCCGCCACCACGCCGGCGACGTCCCGGGCGTCCGGCAGCGAGACGGCCTCCTGGAGGATCAGCGGCCCCGTGTCGATGCCGCCGTCGACGAAGTGGACGCTCACCCCGAACACGCGCGCGCCGTAGGCCAGGGCCTGCTCGATCGCCGCTAGTCCCGGGAAGGCCGGCAGCAGCGACGGGTGGACGTTGATCACCGCTTCCGGAAACCGATCGAGGAACTCGTCGCCGAGCAGCTGCATGTAGCCGGCCAGCACCACCAGGCGGGCGTCCCGCGCGGCCAGCCAGCCGGCCATCCGCTCGTCGCGGGCGGCGCGCTCCTCGCCCGGCGCCACCGGAAAGGCCGCCGTCTCGATGCCGGCCCGCTCGGCCCGCCCGAGGCCCTCCGCCTCCGCGCGGTTCGAGGCCACACCGACGATTCGGGCGTCCCGGCCGTGAACGCGGTCGATGAGCGCCTGCAGGTTGGTGCCGGTGCCGGAGACGAGGACCCCGATCGGCAGCGGCTCGCTCACGTGGGCGGACGATACCCGTCGACGCCGCACCTCCCCGGCTCCCGGGCCAACCCGGTCACCGGCCGACCCCGGCGGCCGGGGCTACCCCGGCGGCCGGGCCTACCCGGTCGCCGGCGGGCCTTCCCCGGTCACCACCGCGACCTCGACCGCGTCGAGGTCGACCGCCGCCGGGGGCGTCGAGTACGACACCGCGACCAGTGTCACCGCCGCCGTCGGCCCGGCGGCCGCCGCCGCCCGGACGGCCTCGGTGCCCATTACGTACGGAGATCTCCTCGTCCTCGGGCACCTGCTCGCTCGTGCTGAGCACGACCGGCACCACCGTGATCGTCAGCGTCGGTCCGGCCGTTGCCGCCCGGCGGATCGCCTCGGTGGCGATGACCACCTTGTGCAGCGGCCAGAGGGGATGGGCCGGCCGCGGATCGTTGAGCGCTCGGGGCTCGACAGCGCAGTGGTCCTCGTCGAAGTAGCAGCCCCCGTGTCCGAAGACGTAGTAGGAGCCGGCATAGCCCGTCTCCGGCGTCGTCTCGGGTTGTCGTCGGCGTCGGGGTGGTTGACGAAGATCCGACCCTCGTAGGAGGAGCCGCCGTGCTCGACGCCCTCGAACTCGATGTCGGCGCGTGAGAACTCCGTCCCGGTGTCGTCGACGCTGATCTCCGCTGAGGTGGGCTTGGTGAGAATCGGCATTTCAGCCTCCTGTTCTGGGCGCCGGGTCGCCGGGCGGCGTCAGCAGGGCGACCGGGGTGAAGGCCTCGACGGGAATCAGCACGCGTGACAGCCCGTAGCTGTAGCCCAGGGGGCCGATGTCGAGGACGTCCTTGACCGTCAGGGCCCACGGCGCCAGCGGACGGTTGAGGTAGCTCGGCGGGATGTTGTCGACCCCGTGTTTGACCTGCCACAGGTACCACAGAGGCGGTCGATCATGCAGTGGTGCGACCAGAAGATCGGGTCGAACGCCGAGGTCGCCACTACGCCCATGTCGCCGCCCGTCCACCCGTGGACGAAGTCGTGTTGGCCCTGCAGCGGGCTCGTGAAGTCCTCGAAGCTCGACAGGGCGAGGATGCCGTCGATCGTCTGCGTGGTCGGCAGCGACGCCGGACTGCCCGGGTTGGCGCTGCGTGCCCGGAGGGCTGGTCCGCAGCCCGGTCGGCACCGGGCCGCTCGAGAGCGGGCCCGCGGCGGTGAACGACGCCGGGATGCCCGACTGGTGCGAGGCCGGCGAGGTCCAGTCCCACCACTGCAGCGTCGCCTTCGGGTTGGCCGCCAGCGCCACCTGCTCGAAGCGGTGGAGGTAGGCCCGGTGCCACGGGAGGAAGAGGTCGTAGTTGAAGGTCTGGTTGCCGACGCCCTTGTGATGCCAGCAGTCGAACCGGTTGAACCCGTGGTACTCGGCCCAGTACACCCAGCTGCGGTTCGGAGTGCCGTTGGCCATTAGGCTCCTGTCGCCGAAGCAGAGGTGTCACGCCGATCCTAGTCTCCGCGATCCGCGTGTCGAGAACGGTCGCAGGAGGCTCACAGCTCGGCCAGTACCTCGAGCAGCTCGGCACCGTGCTTCTCGACGAACGCCGGCCCGATGCCGCGGATGGCCAGGAGCTCGCCCGTCGACCCCGGTCGCCGACGGAGCACCTCCTCGAGCGTGGCGTTGGCCGCCACCGTGTAGGCCGGCTTGCCATCAGCTCGAGCGTAGCGCCAGCGCTTGAGCGCCTCGAACTCACCCTCGTCGACCGGCGGCCCCGTCGCCGCGGCCGGCGCCCTCGACCCGCGCGCGCGGCCGCGCGAGGAGGCCGAGACCGCCGCCACGTCGATCCATTCGATCGGCGAGCAGACGTCGCAGCAGCGCCCGTCGGGGGCGGTCGGCGTGTCGTCGCCGAAGTGGTCGAGCAGCTGCCGCCGCCGGCAGACGTCGCCGCTGTCGGCGAAGCGCTTGAGCGCCTGGTAGGCCGTCCAGCGGCGGTTGGTCGCCTCCCGGCAGACCGCTCGCGCCGCGTACTCGTCGAGGCGGCCGGTGATCGTCGCCGCCAGGCGGCCCCCCGGTGCCGGCGACAGGGTGACCGTGCCCGCCCGCTCGGCCACGGCCAGGGCGATCCGCTCGCGGTCGTCCTGGGAGCGGGGGTCGACGATCGCCACGCCGTCCTGGGCGCTCCGCCGCAGCCGGGCGACGACCGCCTCGACGTCGGCCACCGTCATCTCCGAGTTCTTGATGAACTGGATCAGCCGGCCGAGGTCGCCGCGCATGGCCAGGAGCACCGCCTTCGCCGGCGCCCCGTCGCGCCCGGCCCGGCCTGCCTCCTGGTAGTAGCCCTCGACGCTCGCCGGGAGCGCCCAGTGCCAGACGCTGCGGATGTCCTGCTTGTCGATCCCCTGGCCGAAGGCGTTGGTCGCGACGACAACGGAGACCGAGCCGTCCATGAACGCCGCCTGGCTGCGGTTGCGCGCCTCCGCGTCCATCCCGGCGTGGTAGGGCGCCGCCCGGATCGCCGCGCCGCACAACAGCTCGGCCACCTGCTCTGTGTCCTTGCGCGTCCCGCAGTAGACGATTGCCGGCCGGTTGTCGGGGTCGGTGAGGCCGGCGAGGAGGATTGCCCGCTTGCGCGCGACGGCGCCGTCCCCGGCCAGGGCGATCACGTCGAAGCTGATGTTGGGCCGGTCGAAGCCCCGCCGGACGATCAGCGGGTCGCGCAGGCCGAGGCGGGCGGCGATCTCCTCGGCCACCCGCGGCGTCGCCGTCGCTGTGCAGGCCATCACCGGCGGCCGGCCGAGCAGGTCGATCACCGGGCGCAGACGGAGGTAGTCGGGGCGGAAGTCGTGCCCCCACTCGCTCACGCAGTGGGCCTCGTCGACCACGAACAGGCCGATGTCCCGCACCAGCAGCGCCTCGCGCAGCGCACGGCTGGCGAAGCGCTCGGGGGCGCAGAAGACGATCTGGGCTCCCCCGGAGCGGACCTCGTCGAGTGCCGCCCGGTTGACCTCGGGGCCGAGGTTCGAGGCGAGCATGACCGACCGGTGGCCGGCGTCGACCAACCGCCGGTGCTGGTCTGAGATCAGCGCGATCAGCGGGCTGACGACCACGGTCAGCGCGTCCGAGGCGAGGGCGGGAAGCTGGTAGCAGAGGCTCTTTCCGCCGCCGGTCGGCATCACGACCAGGCTGTCGCGGCCGTCGAGCGCCGACTGGACCGCCTCGCGCTGGCTCGGGCGGAACTCGTCCAGCCCCATCAGAGCGAGGAGCTCGTCGGGCGTCCGCTCCGAGTGGATCCCCGTCCGGCGCGGGCGCGGGGGAGGGGGAGCACCGCGCACCCCCCCCTCGAAATCCCCCCCCGAACGCGCGCTCCGCCCCAGACCCCACCT
>JBPCNA010000125.1:0-2979 GCA_051001735.1 Solirubrobacteraceae bacterium | reverse complement strand
CCCCGACGCCGGCCCCGCCGGCCGGCACGCCGGCGCCGACCCCGAAGGGCTCGGCCCCCGCCGCCCCCGGGACGGCACCGGCGACCCCAGGCACGACGCCGAGCGCCCCGACCGGCAGCACCGGCGGCGGGCCGGGTGCCGTCGCCTTCCGGGCGCCCACGGTGTGCGTGCGGCGCCCCTTCCGGATCTACGTGGCCGGCGCGCCGATACGGCACGTCACCTTCTACGTGAAGGGGCTGCGGCTCGGCCGGGTCAGCCAGCCGGACGCGAGCGGCCGCTACCTCCTGCGGATCGATCCGAGCGGCCTGCGCCGCGGCACCACCTACACGATGTTCGCACTGGTCGCCGACCTGCCACAGGGGTCGCGCACGCTCCGCCTGCCCGTCCTCGCCTGCCCCTAGCTAGTGGTAGTGGTCCTGGCCGGACCGCCGCTCAGTAGCGGTCGGCGAGCTTCTTGCCGGGGTTCATCAGGCCGCGCGGGTCGCAGGCCTCCTTGATCCGGCGGTGGAGGGCCAGCGCGGGCGGCGACCAGACCCGTGCGAGCTGGCCGCGCTTGACCCAGCCGATCCCGTGCTCGCCGGATATCGAGCCGCCGAGGCGGGCGGCGAGGGCGAAGACCTCCTCGACGGCCGCCTCGACGCGGCGGAGCTCATCGGGCCGGTCGGGATCGAGCAGGTACGTCGCGTGGAGGTTGCCGTCGCCGGCGTGGCCCCAACTGCAGGCCTCGAGCCCGTGGCGGGTGCCGATGGCGACCGTCTCCTCGATCGCCTCGGCGAGCCGGTCGACGGGCACGACGATGTCCTCGCTGATCTTGGCGCCGCGGCGAGCCCGGACGGCGTGCGACACGCCGCGCCGCCAGCGCCAGACGTCGGCGATCGCCGTCGGCTCGGTCGGCGCCGCCGCGGCCAGCGACCCGTCGCCGAGGATCTCGACGAGCTGCTCCCGGACGCGAGCTGCCTCCTCCGCGGTCCCATCGGCCTCGGCGATCACCATCAGCGCGGCGTCGCCGGGCGACCGGAGGGGCGGCCCGCCGCTGGACAGCTCCAACGCGCCGCGATCGAGGAACTCGAGCGCCGCCGCCTGGACGCCGTTGCCGAGGACCGCCTCGACCGCCGCACAGCCGGCGACGACGCTCGGATAGACGGCGATCACCGGGTAGGCCGCCTCGGGGGCCGGGACCAGCCGCAGCCAGGCGGCGGTGATCACGCCGAGCGTCCCCTCGGACCCGACGAGCAAGCCCTTGAGGTCGTACCCGGCCGACTCCTTGCGGATCGGCCCGCCGAGCGTGACGAGCTCGCCGGGCGGGAGGACGACCTCGAGCCCGGTCACCCAGGCTCCGGTCGGCCCGTACTTGAAGGCGTGGGGGCCGCCGGCGTTGGTCGCGATGTTGCCGCCGATCTGCGACTGCTCGGCCGCCCCCGGATCGGGCGGAAAGTAGAGCCCGGTCTCGCGGGCCCGCCGGCGCAGATCGGCCGTGGTCATCCCCGCCTCGACCGAGATCCGCCAGAGCAGCGGATCGAGGGACCGCAGCCGCGCGAGGCGCTCGAGGCTGAGGACGACGCCGCCGTCGAGGGGAACCGCGCCGCCGGCGAGGCCGCTACCCCCGCCGCGGGGGATGATCGCCACGTCGTGGGCGTAGCACCAGGCGACGACCTGCGCGACCTCGGAGGCCTCACCCGGCCGGACGACGGCGTCGAGGCGCCCGTCGATCCCCCGCCCCTCGGCGGCGTCGTGGAGATAGGCCCGGGCCGGCGGCGCGAGCACGTGGTCGCCGCCGACGAGCGCCGCGAGCTCCCGGGTCAGGCCGCCGCCGGGGCGGCCGGCGGTTCGATCGGCGCCGGTCAGACGCTCAGTCAAGCAGACGGAGCTACGGCTTGAGCGCGTAGATGCCGGTCTGGGCGGCGCCGCCGCTGCGACCGCCGGCCACGAGGATATGGTCGCCGACGGCGAGGACGGCGGCGTCCGAGAGCGGCTTGGGCAGGCGGCCGACCCGCCGGACGGCGCCGGTCGCCGGATCGACCGAGAGGATCTGGGCGATCGGCGTATCCGCGTTGGCGCCGCGGCCGCCGACGAGGTAGACGATCGATCCGAGGGCGGCGGCCGCGCCGTGGGTGACCTGGGCCGGCAGCCGGCCGATGCGTCGCAGCGTCCCCGTCGCGGGATCGAAGCTCTCGATCGCCGTGGTCGCGCCGGTGCCGACCGAGCCGCCGGCGATGATCAGGCGGCCGCCGACCGCCGCCACCGCCGCGTAGCGGACGGGCGTCGGGAGATGCCCGACGACCTTGGCCGGCCCGCCGGGCGGCCAGGCGACGATCGTGTCGAGCGCGCTCTGCCCGTTGTAGCCGCCGACGATGTAGGCGACGCCGCCGAGGGTGGCGACGGCCACGTCGGAGGCCGCCTGGGGCAGCCGCCCGGCCGTGGTCGTGGCGCCGGTGGTCGGGTCGTAGGCGAGGATGTGGTCGTAGGAGGCGAGGTCACCGCCGCCGAAGACGTAGACGCTGCCGCCGAGCAGCGCGGCCTGGGCGTCGTGCTGGGGCGCCGGGAGGTGCCCGGCCGCCCGGGGCGCCGCCCCGCTCAGCGCGACGACCTGCGCCGTCGAGACCCCGGCCCGGTCGAGCCCGCCGAGCAGGGCGACGGCGTCGCCGCCGACGGCGGCCGCCGCCGGGTCCTGGACGGGGGCGGCGAGGGAGCCAACCGGCGTGACACGGACCGGGCGCGACGCCGGCGAGCGCGCGGTGCCGAGCGCCACGGGCGAACCGGAGGCGACGCGGTGCGAGACGGCGCTCCCGCCGAGCCCCCACCGGATGACGATCACGAGCACGACGATGACCCCGAGGACGAGCACGAGCAGGCGCCGCCGGCGGCGTCGGAGCTCGGCCGCGCGGGTGGCTCGCCGGGAGGCTAGGGCGGGTGTGCTTATCGGAAGCCGCCGGCGGCGATGAGCGGGATAGGAACAGGCGGGGTATGTCGCATCGGAGG
>JBPCNA010000124.1:0-12825 GCA_051001735.1 Solirubrobacteraceae bacterium | reverse complement strand
ACAATGCGCGAAACCTGCCGCCTGCAAGGCCGCCGCCTCCACGACTATCTCACCACCGCGATCACCGCCAGCCTCCAAGGCCAACCCGTGCCGGCCCCATCCCCGCCCTAACCCCCTGAACGGCTACGTCTAGGGCTTCCAAGCCGTCCGCCGAACCCCGCAAAGTGCCACGCGCGACCGATTCTATGGGCGACCCCTGCGGACACCACGCTAAGCGATCCCGGTCACCGTTCCCTTTACGGCGCGGTCTGGTGGTTGGTCAGCTCGCTCGGAGAAATTGGCGCAGCGCCTCCCGGATGAGCTCGGAAGCAGTCGTTCCATCCGCTTGGGCGCGGTCGGTGAGCTGCCGTCGTAGCTCCGGGTCGAGGCGTACGGATTCGACGGTTGCGGGCGCCGAGCCGAGCGCCGGACGACCGCGTTTGCCACGTCTTGCGATCAGCGTCTCGACGTCGTAGCCCGCTTCGGCCTCGGCGGCCAGCGTTTCGATGTCGGCGTCAGTGATCGGACGACCGGAGCTGGTGTGGCCGTGGATGCGAGACTCGGTCATCGATCGAGCAGCCTCCGATACTTGCGACAGAGTGGCATCGCGTGAATCGCGAGCTGGGATCCCTCGCCGTGATCAGGACAATCACCTCGAGCAGGTTTCCGGCCCGATCAGGCCCGACGGCCAGCCAGCGGTCGGGTTCCTCGCCAGCGTCTTCGAATGCGATTGCATGGTCGATTGCGTGGATCGTGTCCTGGTCAGCGACGCCGTGCTTTCGCGCCGAGCCGTGAACCTCCACCCGGTTAGTGTACTACGAAAAGTCGCAAACCATCGCTTCCGGGTTGTCGTTCCACCGCGGGACGGCCCCGGCGTGGTGACCTGAGGGGATTCCGGGGCATGTCGGCCCGGCCGTCCTCTCGAGGGACGGGGTTTAGTGCTCGAGCATTTCTTCCCGCATCCCCCGCGCGGTTGAGATGAGGCTGCGGACATTCGGATCCTGGTGCGTGTCGAAGCGGGAGATCACGTCGGCGAGGACGGCAAGCGCGTCGGCCCGCCGGCCGACGTGATCGAGCGTGGCTGATTTCAGAACGAGCATTTTGACGAGCTCCCCTTCGAGTTCGGGGCGCCCCTCGATGCGTGTGGCCTCCTCGTCGTAGGCAGCGATCGTGTCGTCGCCGAGGGCGAGCACTCGCTGTTGGGCCGAGAGGGCGTCGTCGATCCGGCCGAGTTGGAATTACGAGGTCCCTCGGTTGGTTAGGGCGAAACCCGCTCAGCCGGCGAAGCGCCGGATCGGTGGTGCCCCCCGAGCGCGCGAGAATTGACTCGAAGGCCTTGACCGCTTCGGCATGGCGTCCCGCGTTGAGGAGGGCGACGCCGGCGTCCTTGACGAGACTGCCGAGCTCCTCGAGCGGAAGCGGGGGCGCCTCGCTCTCGAAACGGGCGACCAAAGCGTCGCAGACCGCGATCGCCTGTTTGGGACGCCCGGCGCGCAGCAATAGCGACACACTGCACGGCCAGGGCGCGCATCGTCCACGGGGCGATCCCGGGTTCTGAGGATTCGCCGAATAGCGTGAGAAGTGCGCCGAAGTTGCCGATCGCTTCGTCGGTTCGCTCGAGCGCCCCGAGCGCCTTGTCCGCTTGATAGAGCGCCTGGGCGACTGCCCCCGGATCGGTCGCCTCTCCCGGGCGAGCGAGGACTATCTCGAGGACCCTGAGGTCCTCCTCGGGGCGCTCGGCCCGGACGAGCGTGCTGCCCGTATCCGCGAGATTGCTTATTGCCCGAGCGAGCTGCGCCGGGTCCGCTTTACGGGCCAATAGCGCAACGAGCCGGTCGCTGACCGCAACCGCGTTCGGGCGACGGGCCCACGCCAGCCACGACGCCTTCCATGACAGCGCGCCCGTCCAGTCGGCGAGATCAGGCTCGGCCTCGGACTCGATGCGCAGCAGCAGCTCCTCGAGCACAGCCAACACCTGCTGCGCCCTCACCGACGCGTCGCCGCAGTAGTCGTTCGCGATCCCCGCCTTGAGCCACATCGCGTCGATGACCTTCGCGCGCACGTGCGGCACCGGCTCGTTCCCGAGGCGCGCGATCACCGCATCGCACGCCTCGATCCCCTCGCCGAGCCGACCGAGCCGGCGCAGGCAATGGATCTGGTCAACCCGGGCATCTACGGCGAGGTACGGCAACGCGGCAATCGGATCTTTCTCGTAACCGGCGATCGCCGCCTCGAGGGCCGTCAGCGCCTCGGCATACCGGCCCAGCTCGCGCAACGCGACGGCCTTGTTGAACGCCGCGACAGCGACGTCATCACGCATCCGCGCGTTGTCTGCGCCGCTACCGAGCACCACGTCGCACCGGGCAACCACTCCTTCGAGACTCTCAGAATCCATTTCCCCCTGGTCCTACCCCGGTCCAGCCCGCCTCCTACGGCGACGCGCGAGAAGGACAGGAGGAGACCGCCGCTTTCGAATGCGGATGCACCGGTGGTCGTTCCGTTCGCGAGCACGTCGCGGTAGGCCGGGAACTCCCGAACCTGGCCAGAGCCTCAAAGCAGCGCTCAGTCAAGCCTTACGCTCGGTGGGCGCGGGCGCCGGCTTCCGCGCCTCCCCGCCGTTAGCGCCGATGCCCTTCGTCGCGTCGATCAGCGCCTTCGCGAGCGGCATGATCGACGAGGCGGTGCCGATCGTCGAGAGCAGGCTGCGGTTGAGGCCCTCGGCGCCGTCGAACACGGTCAGCTGGGAAACGTTGTCCCACTGGCGGGCGGCCGCCTCGACGATCGCCGGGAGGGACTCGGCGATCTGCTGGCTGACGACGCCCTCGGAATTGGCCGAGAGGGCCTCCTGGCGCGCCTTGATGCCGGCCGCCTCGGCCAGGCCGCGCTCGCGCAGGCCGTGGGCCTCGGCCATCGCCTTGGCCTCGATCGACGACGCGTTGGCGGCGCCAGTCTTCGTGGTCGCCTCGGCCTCCGCGCCGGCCTGGACCCGCCGGGCCTCGGCGGCGGCGACCGCCTGGACACGGGTCCGCTCGGCCTCGGCCTGGGCCTGGGAGATCGCGGCCTTCTTGGCACCCTCCGCCTTGGTGGCAACGGCGTAAGCCTCTGCGTCGGCTGGCTTTCGGACCGCCGTCTGGAGCTTCTGCTCGGCGAGGTCGGCCTCGAGCGCCGCGGCACGGGTGTTCGCCTCGACGACCGCCTGGCGAGCGGTTGCCTCCGCCAGCGGCCCAGCCTGGGCCTGCTCAGCCCGCGCCCGATCGGTCTCGGCCTGGGCCTTAGCCTGGCGGACAGCCGAGTCGCGAGTGGCCTCGGCGATCGCCGCCATGGCCTCCTGCTCCTTCTCGGCGGCCTCCTGCTCTTGGCGGGCCGCGGCGACCCGGGCGGCGGCGGCCACGGCGGCGGCCTGGGGCTTGCCGAGGTTCTCGATGTAGCCGGGAGCGCCTTCGCGCCCGGCCACGTCACGGATCTCCTTGACCTGGAAGGTGTCGATGTGGAGGCCGAGCTTCTGCATGTCGGCGGCGGTAGCGTCGCGGACCTCCTGGGTGAGCCGCGCTCGATCGGTGATCAGGTCCTCGACGGTCAGGCCGCCGACGATCGTCCGCAGATGGCCGTGGGCCATCTCCTTGACCGTGGCGCAGATCTGCTCCGCGGTTTTGTCCATAAAGCGGCGGCCGGCGTTGACTATGCTCGCCCGGTCGTCGCCCACCTTGAAAATCAGCACCGCCTCGACGACCACCGGAATGCTCTGCTTGGAGACGCAGAGGACGCCGGAGTGGTCGGGCGACTCATCGCCCAGATCGACGCGGAGAGCGTCGAGCGAGAGGAAGCTGTAGCGCTGGAGGCCTGGGATGACCATCGCACCCTTGCCGGTGATCACCTTGAAGTCCTGGGTCTCCTCGACCCGGGGGGCGTCGCGCTCGCTCGGATCGGCCTCGACGACGCGCTTGTTGTCGACCTTGGCTCCCTTGCCGGTGATCAGCAGAGCCTCGTTGGGGCCAGGTATCTGGTAGAAGAACATCGCGTTCCTTTGTGCCTTATTGGCGTTGGGGCATCGCGGTTACGAGAACCGTCCGCGACCGGAGTTGCGGCTGGTACTCGACGACGACGCACTCGTCGCCGACGGCGATGGTCTCCCGACCGTCGTAGGGCTCGGCGTAGAACGCTTCGATACCCCCGCGGATGGGCATCATGACCTCCCCGATGTGGCCCGGGCACACCTCGCCGGTCACCCGGCAGAGCTTCCCGATGACGCTGTTGTCAGACGTCATCCGGCGAAGCTAGCAGACGCTGGCGATGGCCCCGTCGCCTCAGTTTGGGATCCGCCCAGCGCGGCTTCGGCGGTCAGTCGCCACTGTCGACCGTACCTGGAGCGAGCCGAAGACCCGTCCCGGCCGGCCGGACACCGTTCGGTTCGGCTAATACTCGTTGATGCTTTCCTAGCTTCCTCTTGCCTGGATGGCCACCTGACCTGATCGCGCAATGGACGTAGGCGATTGCCCGCGGGAACCGGCCGGAGCGCGAAACTGCCAGCGCCTCCGTCGACGTGCGGAGCAATGGCACACGCCTCATCGGGCGGCACACCGACTCGCCCTACCACCGCGCCCGCAGTCACCGACCAGACAGACCACTGACGGGAGCGTTCAGCCGAGTGCGCGGTCGAGGTTGTAGGCGGCGCTGATCAGGGCGATGTGGGTGAACGCCTGGGGGAAGTTGCCGAGCAGTTCCCCCGTCGGCCCGATCTCCTCGGAGTAGAGGTTGACGTGGTTGGCGTAGGTGAGCATCTTCTCGAACGCAAGGCGCGCCTCGTCGAGGCGTCCGGCTCGCGTTAGCGCCTCCACGTACCAGAAGGAGCACATCGAGAACGTGCCCTCGTGCCCGCGGAGGCCGTCGGGGGACGCCTCGACGTCGTAGCGGTAGACGAGCGAGTCCGAAACGAGTTCCTCCCGGATCGCGTCGAGCGTCGACGTCCAGCGTGGATCCTTGCCGGGGATGAACAGGACGAGCGGCATGAGCAGGAGCGACGCGTCGAGCACATCGGACCCGTAGTGCTGAACGAAGGCTCCGCGTCGCTCGCTGTATCCGCGCTCCATGATCTGGTGGTAGACGCGATCGCGCGCAGCCAGCCAGCGGACGATGTCGCCGGGCAGCCCGCGGCTGCGGTGGATGCGGATCGCCCGCTCGAGCGCGACCCACGTCATCAGGCGCGAGTAGGTGAAGTCCTTGCGGCCTCCCCGGGTCTCCCAGATTCCCTCGTCGGCCTGGTCCCAGTTCTCGCAGAGCCAGTCGACGATCCGCTGCACGTTGCCCCACGTCTCGTGGAAGATCGGCGACCCGTACTTGTTGTAGAGGTAGATCGAGTCGATCAGCTCGCCGTAGATGTCGAGCTGGAGTTGGTTGGCCGCGCCGTTGCCGACCCGCACCGGCCCGGAATCACAGTAGCCGGCCCAATGCGGAAGCTCGCTCTCCGGAAGCTCGCGGCGGCCGTCGATGCCGTACATGATCTGGAGCGGCCCGTTCGCGCCGGCCGCGCCGGCCGGGGACGAGCGTGTGCGGTCGGTCAGCCAGTCCATGAAGGCGGCTGCCTCGTCGGTGAAGCCGAGCCGCAGCAGCGCATAGAGCGAGAAGGCGGCGTCGCGGATCCAGGTGTAGCGGTAGTCCCAGTTGCGGTCGCCGCCGATCCGTTCGGGGAGCGAGGTCGTCGGCGCGGCCACGATCGCACCGGTCGGGGCGTAGGTCAGGAGCTTCAACGTGAGTGCCGACCGGTTGACGGTCTCGCGCCAGCGTCCTCGGTAGCGCGAGCGCCCGAGCCATGCACGCCAGTAGCGAACCGTCGCTTCGAACACCGCCGTCGTGTCCTGCTCGGCGTAGGGCCGGCAGACGTAGCCCTCGCCGACCCGCTCGAGCACGAACGTGCGTGACTGACCGGCCCCCAGCACGAAGTTCGCCCTTACCCCCGACCCGACGCGTTCGAGCACCGAAGCGCCGCCGCACAGGGAGCCCTCGAACGCCAGGGTGAGCGACGGCGAGCAGAAGACGACGCCGTGCTCCTGGACCGCGACGGCGTGGGCTTCGCGGCCATAGTCGAAGCGCGGCTGCAGATCGAGCGTAAACCGCATCTCCCCGCGCACGACCACGACGCGGCGCGCGAGGCGGTGGCGGTGGTGGGCGACGTCGGCGCTCTCGATCGGCATGAAGTCCTCGATCTCGGCCACGCCGTCGGGCGTGAAGAACCGTGTGATAAGCACGTTGGTGTCCGGCAGGTAGAGCTGCTTGGACGTCCAGTCCGAGGTGTCGGGGTGCAGCGAGTAGTGGCCGCCCTCCTCGCGGTCGAGGATCGCGCCGAACACGCTTGGGGAATCGAACGCGGGGCAGCAGTACCAGTCGATCGTGCCGTCCGTACCGACGAGAGCGACGGTGTGGAGGTCGCCGACGAGACCGTGCTCGGCGATCGGCCGGTAGCGGCCGTCGAACTCACCCGCGGATGCCACGGCGGGCTCTACCCGCCGAGCCGGCCGGCGGTGGCCGGCGCGGGCAGGAGTGGCTCCCTCAGCACGTCGCGCGCCCAGCGAGGATCGCTTGGCGCTTGACTTCGATGCCCGTGAGCAGGTTCTGCATCGGCGTCACGAATGCCGCGATGCCGTCGAGCAAGAGCTTGTCGGTGACGTCTGTCATGTCGATGCCGGCCTCGGCGAGCGCCGTGAGCGCCGGCGTCGGATCCTCCCGCACCGTCGCTCTCCGCACCTCGAGGCGTTTGGCGCAGGCCAGCAGCGTCGGCATCGGCATCGTGTTCACCGTGTCGGGCCCGACTAGCTCCTCGATGTATTTCGTCTCGGCGTAGGCCGGGTTCTTGACGCCCGTCGAGGCCCACAGCGGGCGCTGCACCGGGGCGCCGGCCGCCGCCAGCGCCGCGAAGCGCTTACCCCGGAAGATCTCCTCGAAGCGGCGATAGGCCGCTCGGGCGTTGGCCACGGCGGCCTGGCCCGCGAGGTCGGTGCGGCCGATCGCCTTGAGGCGCTCGTCGACCTCGGCGTCGACGCGGGAGACGAAGAACGAAGCGACCGAGTGGACGCCGAGGTCGAGTCCTTCGTCGTGGCGGCGCTCCAGCCCCCGGATATAGGCCTCCGCGACCGTGGCGTAGGCCTCGACCGAGAACAGCAGCGTCACGTTGATGTTGATGCCCTCATAGGTCGCCTGCTCGATCGCCGGCAGCCCCTCGGGTGTGCCGGGGATCTTGATCATCGCGTTCGGTCGCGCCACGCGCCCCCAGTATTCCCGCGCTTGGTCGAGCGTGCGGTCGGTGAAGAACGCCAGGTCGGGGTCCACCTCGAGCGACACGAACCCATCAGCGCCGCCAGAGGAGTCGTAGACGGAGCGGAGCACGTCTGCCGCTTCTTGCACGTCCTGGATGGCGATCTCCTGATAGATCGCTCGGGCCAGGGCGCCGCCACCCGCGAGTTCGTCGATCTGCTCGTCGTAGTCCGACGAGCCGAGAATCGCCTTCTCGAAGATCGCCGGGTTGGAGGTCTCGCCCCGCAGCGAGTCCTCCTCGACCAACCGGCCGAGCTCACCTCCCTGCGTGAGCGACCGGCGGATCTGGTCGAGCCACGCCGACGTGCCGGCCTGCGTCAGGGCCGCCAGACGCTCGCTCACCCCCGTGGCCGACGCGCTCTCGAGGCGCTCGGCGAACTGGTTGGCGGTGACGGGCTGGCGCCCCTCGATCCACGGGTCGGTGTAGGCCGAGAGCGAGCGCTCGAGTTCGGCGTCGAGGCGCTCACCGTCGCCGTCGCGATCGTCGATGACGATCGCCCGCACGCTGTCGACGCCGACGCGGTCCATGAAGGCGTAGGTCCGCTCCAGCCAGCGCGCGTTCTCCCGGTAGTACTGGATGAAGCGCCCGACGACGACCATCGCCCGGTCGGCGGTGTCGACCGCGCACAGGAGATCGCCTTTGCGCACGTGCGCGCCGGCGGCGCCGCCGACGTAGATCTCCCAGCGGGCGCCCTCGACGGCGACGAGGCCGACGTCCTTGACCATGGCCTCCGAGCAGTTGCGCGGGCAGCCGGCGACGGCGAGCTTGAGCTTCGCCGGGCTCTCCAAGCCGGCGAAGCGCTCCTCGATGCGGATCCCGAGGGCGGTGCTGTCGCCGAGTCCGAAGCGGCAGAAGTCCGAGCCGACGCAGGTCTTCACGGTGCGGAAGCTCTTGCCGTAGGCGTGGCCGGAGGGCATGTCGAGGTCGCGCCAGACCCCGGGCAGGTCCTTCTTGTGGACGCCGAGCAGGTCGATTCGCTGGCCGCCGGTGATCTTGATCATCGGCACCTTGTAGGCGTCGGCGACGTCGGCGAGGCGGCGGAGCTGGTCGGAGGTCGTGACGCCGCCGGCGATGCGCGGCACGACGGAGAAGGTGCCGTCCTTCTGGATGTTGGCGTGGACGCGGTCGTTGATGAAGCGGGCGTCGCGCTCGTCCTCGTACTCGCTGCCCCAGACCATCTTGAGCAGCGACACGAGCGCGGGCTTGACTTTCGGTTCGGGGCTCTCGCGCCCGAGCGCCTCGATGACCGACGAGACGGAGCGCAGCCCGCGCTCGCGCACGAGGTCCATCAGCTCGGGCTTGGCGAACGGGATCGACGGGACGTAGTAGTCAGCGGCCGGATCGTCGTCGAGCTGGCCGCCGGCCGCCCACTCGAGAATCTCGAGCACCTGGCCCTTGCACGACCCGCACCCGCTGCCCGCGCGGGTCGCGGCGGCGACGGCGCGCATGGTCCGCGCGCCGTCCTTGACGCAGGCGCGGATCGCGCCCTTGGTCACGCCGTTGCAGTTGCAGATCTGCGCGTCGTCTGAGAGCTCGGCCACGCTCGCGGCCGCCGCCGGCGCCCCCAGGTCGAACAGCAGCGACCGCCGATCCTCCGGCAGCACCATCCCGCGGTCGAAGGCCTGCATCAGGAACGAGACCTTGCTCACGTCGCCGAGGAGCGTCGCGCCGACGAGCTTGCCGTCGCGCACGATCACGGCGGTGTACACACGCCGTTTGGGCTCGGCGTACTGGATGAACTCGTCGTCGGCGTGCTCGGGTTCGACCTGCCCCATGGTCGCCAGGTCGATGCCCGACACCTTCAGCTTGGTCGCCACCTTCGAGCCGTGGTAGGCGGCATGTGTGTTGGTGCCGGTGATGTGGTCGGCGAGCACGACGGCCTGCTCCCACAGCGGAGCGACCAGGCCGTAGACCTGCCCGCGGTGTTGGGCGCACTCGCCGACGACGTAGATGTTCTCCTCGTCGAGCGCTCGCATCGCGTCGTCGACGACGATCGCCCGCTCGACGACGAGCCCTCCGCTCGCGGCGAGGTCGACGTTGGGCCGGATCCCCGCCGTCACCACGAGCATGTCGCACTCGAGCTCGGACCCGTCGCCGAACTGCAGCCCCGCGACGTGGCCGTCCTCGCTGACGAGAACGCGGGTCGTGCTCGTCTCGAGGTGGACATGCACGCCCAGATCCTCGACGCCGCGGCGCAGGATCGCGCCGGCCTGCCCGTCGAGCTGCATGTTCATCAGCCGCGACGAGCGGTGTACGACGTGCACCGCGATGTTGCGCTCGAGCAGGCCGCGCGCGGCCTCGAGCCCGAGGAGACCGCCGCCAATCACCGCGACCCGGGTGGCTCGCTCCGCCCACTCGAGCATCTGCGAGGTGTCCGCGATGTTGCGGAAGCCGAAGACACCGGCGCGTCGGCGACCGTAGGAGTCGAGCAGCGCGGGGATCGGCGGAAAGAACGTCCTGCTGCCCGTGGCGATGATGAGCTTGTCGTACGGATGGACGGTCCCGTCGTCCGCGGTCACCTCCCGGGCGAAGCGATCGATGCGGGTGATCCGCACGCCCGAGTGGAGGGCGATCGCGTTCTCCTCGTACCAGTCCAGCGGGTTCAGAAAGATCGCGGCCGGATCCTCGAGGCCGGCGAGGACGTTCGACAGCGAGATGCGGTTGTAGTTGCCGTGCGGCTCGTCGCCGAACATCGTGATCTCGAACTGGTCGGCTCCGCCGCGCTCGAGGATCTCCTCGACTGCGCGTGCACCGGCCATCCCGTTCCCGACGACGACAAGCCTCTTCTTGGCGCTCATGACAGTCCTCTCAGATCTCGATCAGGCCGAGGTCGACGACGATCTGCCCGGACGCTCCCTCGGGCGCGGCCAGGTGCAGCTCGATGCTGGTCTCGGCCAGCAGGTCCTCGACGACGCGAAGGGCGACGTGGGTGCTCGAACGGGCCCCGATCGGGAAGTAGCGCATCGGCTCCCCGTCGCGCATCACGATCGCGCACGCGAGCTCCGAGCTGACGTTGCCGCCGCGGAAGTACACCAGCTGCGCCTCGTTGCCCACCGGAACCGAGTAGGTCAGCTTCGCATCCAGCAGGAACGGCGCGTGCATCCCTCGCCCGTCGAAGTCGAAGATGCCCTGCAGGAAGCGCGGACTCGAACTCATTTCTCGTCTCCTCTGGTCTGCGGGGCGCGAACCGGCCCCACTTGGTCATCCGCGCTCTCGACTCGATCGATGCGCACGGCGCACACCTTGAACTCGGGCATCCTGGAGGCCGGGTCGAGCGCCGGATTGGTGAGCAGGTTCGCCCGTCCGGCACCGCCCCAGTGAAACGGCATGAACAGGGTGTCGGGCCGGATGTCGGGGGTCAGCCGGGCGCGCGCGCACGCCGTTCCCCGCCGGCTGCGCAGCCACAGCAGGTCGGCGTCCTCGATAGCGAGGTGCCGGGCGAGCACGGGGTGCAACTCGACGAACGGGTCGGGCTCACTCGCGCGGAGCTCGTCCACGCGCATCGTCTGGGTGCCCGACTGGTAGTGGACGAGGGTTCGCCCCGTCGTGAGGTAGAGGGGGAACTGCGCGTCGGGCTCCTCGGCGGCGGCGCGGTGGCTGACGGCGTGGAAGCGGGCGCGGCCGTCCGGGGTCGCGAAGCCGTCCAGGAACAGCCGCGGCGTGCCCGGGTGGCCCTCGTCCGGGCAGGGCCAGAACACCCCGTCCTCAGCCACGATCCGCTCCCACGTGATGCCGGCGTAGTCGGCGGGCCCGCCGGCGCTGGCCCGGCGCAGCTCCTCGAACGCTGCCCGCGGCTGCGACGGGAAGCCGTCGTGGCAGCCGAGCCGGCCGGCCAGCGCGGCGAGCACGGCGAGATCGCTGCGGACCTCGGGCGGGGGCGGCGTCGCCGCTTGGCGCAGCACCACCCGTCCCTCGAAGTTGGTCATCGTCCCGTCCTCCTCGGCCCACTGGGCGGTGGGCAGCACCACATCGGCGCGTTGCGCGGTGTCCGAGAGGAAGAAGTCGCAGACGGCGAGGAAGTCGAGATCCGCCACGCGCTCCTCGATGCGCGCGGCGTCGGGCGCCGACACGAGCGGATTTGACCCCATCACCAACAGCGCCCGAACACCGCCGTCGCGGCCCATCGCGTCGAGCATCTCGAAGGCTGAGCGTCCGGGCCCGGGGAGCTCGTCCGGGTCGATGTTCCACACCCGGGCGACGTGCGCTCGCGCGGCGGGATCGTCGATGCGGCGGTAGCCGGGGAGCTGATCGGCCTTTTGGCCATGCTCGCGGCCGCCCTGGCCGTTGCCTTGGCCGGTCAGGCAGCCGTAGCCGCACAGCGGGCGCCCGGCATGGCCGAGGGCCAGAGTCAGGTTGATGAAGGCGAGCACGGTGTCGGTGCCCTTGCTCTGCTGCTCGGGTCCGCGGCCGGTCAGGACGATCGCCGTGGCCGCCTCGCCGAGCAGAGCGACCGCGTGCTGCATGTCCCTGACCGGGACGCCGGTCAGCCGCTCGACCCGGTCGGGCCAGTAGGAGCTGACCCGCTGCGCGACGAGGCGAAAGCCGCTGGTGCGGCGCTCGACGAACTCCTCGTCGACGAACCCGTCCTTGATCGCGATGTGCAGCAGGCCGTTGGCCAGTGCCAGATCCGTGCCGGGCATGTTCTGAAGGTGCAGGGTTGCGCGGCGGGCGGTGACCGTGGCGCGCGGGTCGATGACGATCAGACGCCCGCCTCGCAGGCGCTGGTCGTCGATGTAGGAGACGGCGGGCGGCATCGTCTCGGCCAGGTTGCTCCCGACGAGCAGGATCGCGTCGGTGGCCGCGATGTCCTCCAACGGAAACGGCATGCCGCGGTCGAGGCCGAACGCGCGGTTGGCGGCAGTCGCGGCGGAGGACATGCAGAAGCGCCCGTTGTAGTCGATCGACGATGTCCGCAGGGCGACGCGCGCAAACTTGCCAAGCATGTAGGCCTTCTCGTTGGTGAGGCCGCCGCCGCCGAAGACGCCGGCGGCGTCGCGGCCATAGCGGCTCTGGCAGGAGCGCAGTTCGTGCGCGACGCGGTCGAGCGCCTCCTCCCAGCTCGCCGCGCGAAGTGTCCCGCCGCGGCGGTCGCGAAGCAGGGGCCTGGTCAGCCGGTCGCCGCGCTCGAGCAGCGATGCCGCCGACCAGCCCTTGCGGCACATGCCGCCGCGGTTGGTGGGGAAGTCGCGAGCCGCCACCGAGAGCGGAGCGCCAGGCACCTGCACCAGATGCATCCCGCACTGAAGCGAGCAGTACGGGCAGTGCGTCGCCGTACGTCGAGCACCCGGCCGCTTCGCTACCTCGGCGGGATCCCCGACGGTGGCGCTGTCATCGTGCGCCGGGCGGTCGGCGTGTGTCCCTGGTAGTCCGGGTGTCGACATCGTCGCTCTCCCAGCGAGGCTGATCTGCGCCCTCGACCCTAGTGTCGTGAGTCATTAGTTTGGGCCTGGTTTGTGGTATAGTTTGGGTATGCCACGGGGGCCTGCTGCGGTGTCGATCGACCTGACGGATGGGGAGCGCAAGACGCTTGTGGGGTGGAC
>JBPCNA010000123.1:0-9975 GCA_051001735.1 Solirubrobacteraceae bacterium | reverse complement strand
GGCGTACGCGGCTTACCGTGCGCCGGCCACCTATGCGGCGGTCGCCGCTGCGCTGACGCAGGTGCGGCTCCTGCGGCCGGAGTGGCGGCCGCGCACGCTGCTCGACCTGGGGGCCGGTCCGGGCGTCGCCGCCTGGGCCGCGCTCGCCGCCGGTCGCCTGCGGACGCGCTGAGCGATGTCGGCCAGCGTGATCGTCCCGTTCGCCGGGGCTCAGTCGGATATGGAGGAGATGGTCGACCGCCTCGGAGCGCTCGATCTCCGCCCCGGAGACGAGGCGGTCCTCGTCGACAACCGCGCGCGACCGGTCGCCCCCGGGCGGCCGCCCCCGCCCGGCGTCCGCGTGCTCGCCGCGGCCGACCGGCCCTCCTCGTGGTACGCCCGCGACGTCGGCGCGGCGGCCGCCGCCGGCGAGTGGCTCGTCTTCATCGACGCCGACACCCGGCCGGACCCGGAGCTCCTCCAGCGGTACTTCGACCCGCCGCCGGGTCCCCGCGTCGGCGTCCTGGCCGGCGGGGTGCGCGACTGGGACACGGCCGCGACCGCGTGCTCGCGCTACGTCTCGGCCCGCGCCAAGATGGACCAGAGCGTCACCCTCGCCCATGCCTACCGGCCGTACGCCCAGACGGCGAACTGCGCTGTCCGGCGGAGCGCCTTCGAAGCCGTCGGCGGGTTCGCCCGCGAGGCGGGCTCGTCCGCCGCCGGCGACGCCGACCTCTGCTGGCGGCTGCAGGAGGCCGGGTGGCTGCTCGAGTCGCGCCCCGAGGCCGCGGTCGACCACGAGAACCGCGTCCGCTTCCGCGACCTCTTCGGCCAGCTCGCCCGCCACGGCGCCGGCCTCGCCTGGCTCGAGCAGCGCTATCCGGGGAGCGTCCCGCTCCCGCGCGCGCGGAGCCTCGTCGGCCGCGTCCCCCACTACCTCCGGGCCGCGGCGGCGGCCCCCGACCGGGAGGAGACGCTCTTCGCGCTGGCCGACCTCGCCTGCCTCTGCGCCCGCGACGTCGGGCGACTGCGCCGTCGGGGACTCTGAGCCAATAACCTGCGCGGCGGTCGAGATGGGTAAGACGAACTACAAGCGGCGGGTCGCCCTGCTCGTGCTCGTGCTGGCGCTCGCCCTGGTCCCGGCCGCCGCGGCCAAGGTCGGCCCGCGGGTGACCATCGGGGTCTACGGCGACTCGGTCGTCGAGGGCTACACGATCCCCCACTACCTCCGCGACAGCCTCGTCCCCCAACTGCGGACGACCGTGGCCCGGGTGGGCGGCTTCCAGCTCGGCGCCGGCGGGTTCGTCCCGGTCACCGCCTTCCGCTGGAACTTCAGCAGGTACACGGTGGCCGGCAAGGAGGACACCGACCCGAACGCCTGGGTTCTCTCGGGCTTCGCCTCCTTCGGCGCCGACGGCCTCAGCGGCTACAGCGGCATCGCCCTGTCGCCGAACGTCACGGCGACGACCCCGATCGACGGGCCGTTCGTCGCCGTCCTCTTCACCAAGTTCAACGGCTCGGGCATCTTCACCGTGACCGCCGGGTCGCAGACCTACTCGATCGACGCCCGCTCGATCGGGCCGCCGACGCCCAGCCAGCAGTGGATCACGGTGCCGCCGGGCACCAAGTCGATCACCGTCCACGGCCCGAGCTCGGGGAGCATCATCTTCGACGGGGCGATCGTCCGGTCGCCGGTGACCCCCGGGAGGATCGGCGTCGAGGTCGAGAACCTCGGGCATATGGGCCACCGCCTGAGCGAGGATTCGGCGCCGCGGACGCTGGCGGCCCTCTCCCAGCAGCGCTTCGACATCTCCATCTTCATGGACTCCTACATCTGGGAGTTCGCCGCCGCCGGCGGGAGCAACAAGTTCGAGCAGGGCTACGAGGCCGAGCTCCGGGCCCGGGTCGCCCTCGTGCGCGACTACGGCGGCATGTGCCTGGTCGCCGACCCGTCGCCGCTGCCGATCTCCCAAAAAGTGGTCGCCCGCTTCGCGGCGATCGACAAGAAGGTCGCCGGCGAGCTGGGGTGCACCTACTTCACCGGCTTCGCCCACCTCTGGAACCCGGCCACGGCGGTCCAACGGGGCCTGGTCTTGATCGACGACGTCCATCCGCGGGCGCCCGGCTACCGCCTGTTGGCGCAGGCGATCGCCCCGACGCTGGCCAAGCTGGTTCGCACCCGCGTGCGAACCCGCCACTGACGCAGTCGGTGGAGACCTCGAGCGGCGGTACGCCGCCGGTGGATCTGGCCGGGCGGGTGGCCGGCCGCCAGTGGTACCACACCATGGAGCTGGCCCCGGGCGTCGTCACGCCGGGCTACTTCGACACCCGGCCCGTCGCGGCCCGCCTGCCGATGCCGGCCCGCCTCGACGGGCTGCGCTGCCTCGACATCGGGACCTTCGACGGCTTCTGGGCCTTCGAGATGGAGCGGCGGGGGGCGGCGGAGGTGGTCGCCGCCGACATCCTCGACGAACGCCGCTGGGACTGGCCGGCGGTCGTCGAGCCGGCGCACTACGCAGCGATCACCGAGCGCAAGGGCGGGGGGGACGGCTTCGCGATCGCCGCCGCGGCGCTCGCCTCCCGGGTCGAACGGCTCGACCTGAGCGTCTACGACCTCGACCCGGACGTCCACGGAATGTTCGACCTCGTCTACCTCGGCAGCCTCCTGCTCCACCTCCGCGACCCGATCGGCGCGCTCGAGCGGGTGCGAACGGTGGTCCGCGGGCAGCTGTTGAGCGTCGACGCCTTCTCGGTGCCCCTGACCCTGATCGCCCCCCGACGGCCGACGCTCCGGCTCGAGCCCGGCGGGCGGCCCTACTGGTTGAAGCCGAGCTTGGCGGGGCTTCGTGAGCTGATCGTTCGGGCCGGTTTCGGGATCGAGTCGGGTCCGCTCCCGTTCCTGATGCCGGCCGGACTCGGGCATCCGCGCCCGCAGCTGCGTCCGTACGCGGTGCGGACGAGCGCCGCTCGCAACGTCCTCCTCTGCTCGCGCTTCGGCGACCCCCACGCCGCCGTGCTCGCCCGGCCGCTGGCCGGCGCCGCGGCCCCGTCGGGGCGGCGGTAGACCACACTCCAAGCGTCGTTGCGCGGGCCGCCGCCCCTCGAGAGGCCTCGAGTCGCTCGAGCAGGCGAGACCTCAAGGCGGTGCGCCGGGGTCCCGGCCGCGCCGGCGACCGGGACCCGGAGGGCGAGACCCGGCTCAGCCACCACGGTGACCCGGCGAGGCGCGCTGTCCGCCGCCGGGGCGCCCGGTGCGACCCCGCCGTCCCGGGCGCCCGGTATCGTCCCTGCGCGGGGTCGCCGCTCGAGCACGGAGGAAACACGCAGTGCAGATCAAGCTTGTCTCGCTGGAGGATGGGATCACGTCTTGCGGTTTCCGCAAGATGGCGGCCTTTGCCGGCCGCGTGAACCCGGACACCGAGGCCTGCTACATCTCGACGGCCCAGTACCGGAGCATCCGCAACGCCGTCAAGGGGACCACCGGCAACAGCGGCGGCAGCTTCGGACCCGAGCAGATCGACGAGATCGCCCAGGGGCTGGCCGGGGCCGAGATGGTCGGCTTCTCGTCGATGACCGGCTACGCCGACCTGACCCGCCGGATCATCACGCGGGTGCGGGAGATCTCCCCGCAGAGCCTCGTCATCTGGGGTGGGATCCATCCGATCATCCACCCGGAGGACGCGATCCTCGCCGACGTCGACGGGATCTGCGTAGGCGAGGGAGAGTTCGCCTTCGAGGAGCTGCTCGCCGCGCTCAGCGAGGGGCGCGACCACACCGGCACGAGGAACTTCTGGTTCAAGCGCGGCGAGGAGGTCAAGAAGAACCACTTCCGCCCGCTGATGAGCGTGCCCGAGATGGAGACGCTGCCCTACCCGCAGTACGGCCAGGGCGAGCTGATCTACCGCCAGGGCGAGGGTTTCAAGCCGATGAAGAAGGCCGACTTCCTGGCCAACGACGGCCTCGGCTACACGACGCTCTGGTCGATCGGCTGCCCCTTCCACTGCGAGTTCTGCGGCAACACGAAGTTCATCGCCAACGACCCGAAGTACAAGAAGATCCGGCATCCGGGCGCCGCCTACATCGTCGGCGAGGTGAAGGCCGCGCGCGAGCGGTTCCCGCACATCAGCCAGGTCTCGTTCCACGACGACAGTTTCATGGCGATCTCCTACAAGGACATCGAGGAGTTCTCCGAGCTCTGGAAGGCCGAGCTCGACATTCCGTTCGCGGTGTACGGCGTGATCCCCAACTACGTCAAGCGCGACAAGTTCGAGATCCTCACCTGGGCCGGGATGAACCGGGTGCGCATGGGGATCCAGTCGGGCAGCCAGGAGATCCTCGACTTCTACAGGCGCCCGACTCCGCCCGAGAAGATCATGGCCGCCGGCGAGGTGATCGCCTCGTTCTCGCCCAAGTATCACATTCCCCCGGCCTACGACATCATCATGGACAACCCGATCGAGACGCGCGAGAACGTGATCGAGACGCTCGAGCTGCTCTACGAGATGCCGCGTCCGTACACGCTGTTCATCTACTCGCTGCGCGTCATCCCGAACACCGGGCTCGAGCGGGCGATGAAGGAGCGCGGCATCGACATCGAGGAGATCTCCGCGGCCTACCAGATGATCCCGCCGCGGACGGCCAACCTGATGCTCTACATCCTCGCCCTGCTGCGGCCGCCCCGCCGGGTGTTCGACTTCCTGCTCAAGCACGTCGAGTCGAGTGCGACGCCCCAGCGCGAGTTCCCGCGCATCGGCCTCGTCCTGCGCACGCTCTACCTGGCCAAGCGGGCGTTCGACCACGCTCGCTTCATGGACTTCTCGATCACCACCGGTTGGAGCGGCTGGATCGCCTGGCGCCTGGGCATCGTCGACCTCTGGCAGAAGCGGCTCAAGCGGCGCCCGCCGCGGCCGGCGCCGCCCGTGCGCGCCACGACCCCGGGCCGCTCCTCGGCCGCGCGGCCGTCCGCGTCGGTCAAGACCTGACGTCAGTGGCTGCGTCGTCATCGAAGGTGGACCGATAGCCGGCGCGTCGATGGGCACCGCCGAGGCGCCTCCGCTCCTGTCACTCCAGGACACCCTCTACAACTCGCAGAACCCCACGCGACGGTGGCTGCACGTGAGTCGGCGGGAGAGCATCCACGAGGCGCTGCGGGGGGCGGCGGCCGCTCAGCCGCTCGACCGGGTGCTCGAGGTCGGGCCGGGGAGCGGCGTCTACCTTCCCGTGCTGAGCGAGCTCGCCGGCACCGTCGTGGCCAGCGATATCGAGCCGGCGTTCCTCGACCGGGCCCGCGAGCTCGCGGCGTCGAGGTCGAACGTCGAGGTGGTGCTCGACGACATCGTCGCGTCCGACCTACCGAGCGCGAGCTTCGACCTCGTGCTCTGCTCGGAGGTCATCGAGCACATCCCCGATCCGGCGGCGGCCCTCGCCTCGATGCATCGCATCCTCCGACCGGGCGGGCGCCTGCTCCTGTCGACGCCGCACCGCTTCAGCCCGCTCGAGCTCGCCGGCCGCGTGGCCTTCCTGCCGGGGGTCCTCCAAATCGTGCGGCGCATCTACCGCGAGCCCGTCCTTCCGACCGGCCACATCAGCCTGGTCAGCGGCGCCGAGATGCGCCGACGGCTGGCCGCGGCCGGCTTCGCCGTCGAGCGCAGCTGGGCGACCGGCGTCTATCTCCCGGTCGTCGCCGAGTTGACCGGGCGGGCCGGACTCCGCCTCGAGCAGCGGCTCGAGCGGCGGCTGGCCGCAACCAGGCTGGCCGAGCTCCTGTGGACCCAGTACCACCTGGCGGTCCGATGACCCAGACGCTCTCGCTCGTCATCCCGGCCTACAACGAGGAGCACCGTGTCGGCCGGCTGCTCGACGGACTGCGCGAGCTCAGCGCCGCCGGCGTACCCGGGCTGCGTCTGCTCGAGGCGGTGATCGTCGACGACGGCAGCACCGACGCCACGGCGGCGGCGGTGCAGGCCGAGCTGCCCGGTGCGCCGTGGATCAGGCTGATCTCCGACGGGACCCCCAACCGGGGCAAGGGGGCGGCGACCGGACGGGGGGTGGCCGCGGCCCGCGGCGAGCTCGTCCTCCTCACCGACGTCGACCTGGCCACGCCGCTCCACGAGGTCGCCAAGCTCCACGCCGTCCTCGGCGGGGGGGTCGACGTGGCGATCGGCTCGCGCGACGTCCCCGGCTCGGTCGTGACCGGGGCGTCGTTCCACCGCAAGCTGATGGGTCGGATCTTCAACTACGGGGTGCGGCGGATGACCGGCCTCCCGTTCCGCGATACCCAGTGCGGCTTCAAGCTGATGGGGACCGCGGCCGGGCGGCGGCTGCTCGGCGAGCAGTTGGTCGCCGGCTATGCGTTCGACGTCGAGCTCCTGCTCCGCGCCCGGGCCCTCGGGCTCCGCGTGGCCGAGGTGCCGATCCGGTGGGAGCACCGGCCGGGGTCGAAGCTCAACCCGCTGCCGGCGGCGGTGTCGATGAGTGTCGACGTGCTCCGGCTCGTCCGGGCCGCCCGGCGGACCGACCCCGACCTCGCACACGAACCGTGCGGCCCCTGATCCGGCTGCCCGGCCGGCGCGCGACGGGATACACCGACAGGACACCGGACCGGGGCTGGGTCCCCGGCTGCTTCGCCCTGGTCGGCTTGGCCGCCGTCTGGCTGCTGTCCGACGCGATCCTCGGCGGGCGGATCCTCGCCCCGGGCGATTTGACCCTCTTCGCCGTGACGCCCTTCCCAACCGTCCGGCCGCCGGGGCTTCTGCGCGCCGGCAACCCGTCGCTGACCGACGTCGTCTTCGTCATCGAGCCGTACCTGCTGCACGCCCGCGACGCCATCCGCGGCGGGATGCTGCCGATCTGGGACCCGAACGTCGGTACCGGCCGGCCGCTCGGCGCCCAAGCCGCCGCCCAGCTCTTCCCGACGAGCTGGCTGGCCTACGTGCTGCCGTTCTGGCGCTCGCTCGGCTTCATCGCCCTGGCCAAGCTGCTCCTGTGCGCCGGAGGCACCTACCTCTTCGGCCGGTCGCTGCGCCTGCGGCCGGTGGCCGCGGCGCTGGCCGCCGGGGCGTTCGCCTTCGGGACCCAGTACGTCGTCTGGCTCGGCCACAGCATGACCGACGTGGTGGCGCTGATGCCGTGGATGTTCCTCTTCGGCGAGCGGGTGAGCGCCCGAGGGCGCGCGACCGACGCGGCCGGACTGGGGCTGACGGTCGGGCTCGCGCTGTTCGGCGGCCACCCGGAGTCGCTGTTCGTCGCGCTCACCGGGACCGCTGCCTACGTCGTCGCCCGCCTGACCCGCGACTCCGAGCCCGTCTGGCCGCGCGTGCGGCTCCTGATCGGGGCGGTCGTCCTCGCCGGGGCGGTCGGGGCGCTCTACTGGCTGCCGCTGCTCGAGCTGGTCGGGCAGTCGACGCGGGCCGGGCGGGCGAGCTCCGCCGACTCGCTCCGCCAGCTCGCCGTCGGGGTCGTCTTTCCCGAATGGTGGGGCCGCCCCGACAAACGTATCTTCGACGCCGGCGGGGCCGCCGGACTGTCAGGCATCTTCCTCGGGCGCGCCTACCTCGGCGTCCTCCCGGTGCTCCTGTGCGCCGGAATGCCGGCCGTGCCCGGCCGGCCGGCTCAGCGTTTCTTCGCCGTCGCCGGCCTCGCCTCGCTGGCGCTGATCGTGAACGTTCCGGGGCTCCACTGGCTGGCCACCCATGTCCCGCCGTTGTCGCTGATGGTCCTTCACTACTTCATCTGGCTCGCCGCCTTCTCGCTGGCCATGCTGGCCGGGCTGGCGCTCGACCAGATCCTCGGGGCGCCGCGGGGGCGCCAGGTCCGCGCTCTCGGGCTGATGGCGGCCGGGGCGGTGGTCCCGGTGGCGATCGCTCTGCTCTCGAGCGGCGGGGCGTTGGTCCGGGCCTGGCGGGGGGCGCTCCGCCAGCTTCCCGTCCAGCAGCTCGACCCGGGCTCGGCCACGGTGGCGGCCGCCGGGTCGCTACTGCGCTGGATCCTGATCTGCGCGCTCGCGCTGGGGGCGGGCGCGATCGCCCTGCGCTTCCCCCGGGCGCGGGCCACGTGCGTCGGCTTCGTGCTCGTCCTCGCCCTCGCTGACGTCGTGACCATCGGCCGCGGCTACCAACCGGCCTCGCCGCCCAGCGTGGCCGATCCGCCGGCGCCCGCGGTGCTCGCCCTCGTCCGACCGGGCGGACGCCTGGCCGCGCCCGGCTTCGGTCTCGCCCCCAACCTGGCCGAGCTCTACGGGCGGGCCGACGTGCGGGTCGAGGACCTCCCGGAGATCGCCCGCTACAGCGCGGTGGTCGGCGCCCTGGGGGGGACGGTGCTACGCGCCTTCGGCGACAGCGTGATCCCGCTCGACCGGTCCCTCGGCGAGGCGGGCGCGACCGGCTCGACCCGGCCGCTGCTCGACCTGCTGGGCGCCGATCAGGTCGTCGACGGCGGGGGGAGCGCGCCGACGGGCCCCGGCCTCCGGGTGGCCTACCAGGCGCCGGGCCAGCGCCTGATCGACAACGCGCAGGCCCTGCCGCGGGCGTTCGGGTCCTACTCCTGGATCGCCGTGGCCGGACTCCCCGCCGCGGTGGGGGCCATGCGAGGACGGAGCGCGGCTGAGCTCGCCCGTCGGCCGGTGATCGAGGGTGCTGCGGCCGGCGCTCCAACCGGGCCGGCGCCGGCGCCCGCGCCGGCCCGGATCGTCGCGAGCTCCGACACGGCGGTCAGCGTGTCGGTGCGGCTCGCCCGGCCGGGCTATGTCGTGCTAGACGACCTCTACTACCCGGGCTGGAGCGCCCGAGTGGACGGGCACCCGGCGCGGATCCTCGCCGCCAACGGGACGTTCCGGGCGGTCGCCGCCGGGGCGGGCAGCCACGTCGTGCGCTTCGTCTACCGGCCGGCGAGCGTGTGGCTCGGCGCAGCGCTCACGCTGCTCGGGCTGGTGGCCGGCGTCGGGGTGATCGTCGGCTCCCGCGTGCGCTCGTCGCGCCGCGCCGGCTGAGCCCGGATCCGCGAAAGCGCCGGACAATCGGCATGAAGAAGGGAATGGAGGAGTCCTACATCGAGGATCTAGCGAATCGCGATGGCCGCGTCCATGCGTTGGCGACCCGTGAGGGCGCAGCGAAGCGTTGGATGCGGGGTGCGTGCAGGCCGGCTATGCAGCCTCGAAATAGGCAATACCGGGGTGCCGACGTGCTGTGGATCAGCGGAAGGCAACATCGTTGGCGGCGTTTTCGCGAGCCGTCAGTGGACCTCGCGGGGTCGAAGAACCCGAGTATGCGCGTGATCTCTTCATGCTGAGAACCGGGAGATCTCACGATCACCCGCCTGTCGTGATGGAGGGGCGGATCGTGCGGGGAAGGCCGAGGCCGTAATCCCGTGATGCACGATCGTGAGAAGTCGGATGGTCGCGTACTACCTGTGAAGCTGCCGAACAACGCCCAAGGCGGGGCGGCGGAGGCGGTGGAGGGAAGGCGACCAGCCAAGGGGAACACGGCCGGTGAAACGCGCCCCGGACTCAGTGCCGGGCAAGGCGCGTCAAGTGATCTTGGTCGTGTGCGCCGAGTGGCAGCAACGGACAAGGAAGCGCGGTTCACCGCGCTCCTGCATCACGTCGATGTCGACCGTCTCGGGATTGCGTACTTCGCGCTTCGGCCGAAGGCCGCGGGGGTGGACGGGGTTACGTGGGCGGACTACGGGCTGGATCTCGAGGCGAACCTTCGGGATCTTCACGCTCGCGTTCACAGGGGCGCATACCGGGCAAGACCGTCGCGGAGGGTGTACATCCCGAAACCCGGTGGGCGGCTGCGGCCGCTCGGGGTCGCCGCGTTGGAGGACAAGATCCTTCAGCGGGCGCTGGTCGAGGTGCTGAACGCCATCTACGAGACGGACTTCCTCGGCTTCTCCTACGGGTTTCGGCTCGGGCGCAGCCCGCATCATGCGTTGGATGCGCTCGCCGCTGGGATCGTGGGCAAGAAGGTGAACTGGGTGCTCGACGCTGATTTCAGCGAC
>JBPCNA010000122.1:0-15622 GCA_051001735.1 Solirubrobacteraceae bacterium | reverse complement strand
TGTCGTGGTGACGGCGAGGTGGCGGTTGGTGGCCGCGGGCGCCGTGGGAGGGTCGAAGCGCGGATCGGCGCGCGACCGGGCGGCGCGGAGCCCGGCCGCCGCGGCGGGCGGGGCGGCTGCGAGGCGCGCGGCGAGTCGCCGGCTGGCGGCGAGGTCGACGTGCATGCCGAGGAGGCTCGTTGCGGTGGAGGCGACGATCTGGGTCAGGCCGGCGGCGGCGCTCGGATCGGCGCCGGCGACCACGTCGGGCCGGCCGGAGCTTTCGAGCATGACGATCGCCTCGAGCGTGTCGGCGTCGATCGGACCGGTCCGGGCGGCGGCCTCGACGAGGGTCCGGAAGGCGGCGGTCCGGCGCGCGGCGGCGAGCACCCCGCCCGGGCTCTTGGCGTAGATCACGTGGCTGAGGCCGTCGGCCGCCGCCTGCTCGAACACGCTCTCCGGGGCGGCGCCGTAGGCGAGCGGGCCGCGCGGGCCGCCGCCCCGGCCGCCGATGAGGAGGATGCCGAGGACCACGACGGCCACGACGGCGGCCGCGGCGCCCACCACGGCGGCGCGGCGGGGGCGGTTGGTGCTGATGCGCGAGGCGGCCACTCCTTTGCCAACCTTAGGCCGCGCGAGGCGCCGCCAGGCGGGTTGTTCACGAAAACCTCAAGTTCCGGCCTTACCCTTGACGGCCGGGGCATGCAAACGAGCACTGGAGTCCTCAGATGATCGAGGCAAGCGGACTGAGCAAGCGCTATGGCGACGTTCTCGCCGTCGACGACCTCTCGTTCACCGTGCCCCCCGGAAAGGTCACCGGGTTCCTCGGCCCCAACGGGGCCGGCAAGTCGACGACGATGCGCATGGTCCTCGGGCTCGACCGGCCGACGGCGGGGGCGGTCACGGTCAACGGCCGGCCCTACGCCGAGTACCGCCGCCCGCTGTACGAGGTCGGGGCGCTGCTCGAGGCGAAGGCGATCCACGGCGGCCGCAGCGCCTACAACCACCTCCTGTGCCTGGCCCAGAGCAACGGCATCGGTCGCTCCCGGGTGGACGCGGTCCTCGACTCGGTGGGCCTGCGGGCGGTGGCCAAGAAGCGCTCGGGCGGCTTCTCGCTCGGGATGGGGCAGCGCCTGGGCATCGCCGCGGCGCTGCTCGGCGACCCGAAGGTGCTGATGTTCGACGAGCCGGTCAACGGCCTCGACCCCGAGGGCGTCCTCTGGATTCGCAACCTGCTGAAATCGCTCGCCGCGGAGGGCCGGACGGTCTTCGTGTCGAGCCACCTTATGAGCGAGATGTCGATCACCGCCGACCGGCTGATCATCATCGGCCGGGGGAAGCTGATCGCCGAGACGACGGTCGCGGACTTCCTCAAGGGAGGCACCGGCAACTTCGTCCGCGTCCGCTCGCCGCAGTCTGCCGAGCTGGCCAAGCTGCTGAAGGCGAAGGGCATCGTCGCCGCCACCCAGCCCGACGAGTCGCTCAGCATCAGCGGGACGAACTGCCAGGCCGTCGGTGAGATCGCCGCCGCCAACCGGCTCACCCTGCACGAGCTCTCGGCCCACCAGGCGTCGCTCGAGGACACGTTCATGGAGCTCACCCGAGACTCCGTCGATTACCGCACCGGCGAGGGCAGCCTCGTCCCGGCGGAGAGGTGAGGACAGACATGGAAGCCATTTCCGCCCGGCAGGCCGCCTACAGCCCGATGGCCAACTTCGGCAACGTCCTGCGCTCCGAGTTCACCAAGCTCCGCTCGGTCCGCTCGACCTACTGGACGCTGTTCGCCGCCTTCGTCACCGCGATCGGATTCTCGGTGATCACCGGCCTCGTCGTCTCCAGCAACTACGCCAACTTCAAGCCCCACGAGCGCGCCGACTTCAACCCGACCCAGATCAGCCTCGGCGGGCTGAACCTCGCCCAGATCGCCATCGGCGTGCTCGGCGTCCTCGTGATCACCAGCGAGTACGGCACCGGGATGATCCGCGCCACCGTCAGCGCGGTGCCCCAACGCCGGATGATGCTGGCGGCGAAGGCCACCGTCTTCGCGCTGACCGCGCTCGTCTTCGGGCTGCTCGCCAGCTTCCTCGCCTACTTCATCGGCCAGGCGATCCTCTCCGGATCGGCCCCGAGCTCGTCGATCGGCGACCCCCACGTGCTCCGAGCGGTGGCCGGAGGCGGCCTCTACCTCGCCGCCCTCGGTCTCCTCGGGCTCGGCCTGGGGGCGATCATCCGGGCCAGCGCCGGCGCGATCTCGGCGCTGTTCGGCATCCTCTTCGTGCTGCCGATCATCTCCGCCGCACTGCCCCAGTCCTGGCAGGACACGATCGACCCGTACCTCCCGTTCAACGCCGGCCGGCAGATCTTCATCGTCAACCCCAACTCGGCCGACCTCGGGCCGTGGGCGGGCTACGGGGTGTTCTGCCTCTACGCGGCGATCGCGCTCTTGATCGCCGGCATCCTGATCAAGCGCCGAGACGCCTAGCGGGACTTCCGGAGCACTGCTAAGGCGCCCCGGGCGGGTCGGGCGGCCAGTCCTCGGGCGGGAAGCCCGGGGGCCAGGACCCTTCGCCCGGCCAGCCCTCGTCGTCGTCGAGGTTCTCCTCGACGGGGCTCGGGAAGGTCTCGGGCACGAAGAGCTCGCCGGGGGGAAAGAGCTCGTCGGGCGCAACCAGCTCGTCGGGCGCAAGCAGCTGGTCGGGGACAACCAGCTCGTCGTGCGCCGCCAGATCGTCCGGCGCAACGAGCTCGTCGTGCGCCGCCAGATCGTCCGGCGCAACGGGCGGGAGGCTCTGCTCCGCCGCCGGGACCGCCGCCGGGGAATCCGCCGGCGCCTCCGTCGGGGGCTCTCGCCCCTCGGCCGCCACCCGGGGCTCGCCGGCGGGCTTGGCCGCCGGGAGGTCTTGGAGCAGGCCGCCGCGCAGCCCGAACTTGATGATCCCCATCGACCCGCCCATGTGCGGTCGCTTCTCGTCAGGCCAGCGCTGCTCGTAGGGCGGCATCTTCCAGACCTGGGCGGCGACCGTCGCGTAGTGGTAGCGGAGGTAGGCGACGAGGTCGCCGCGATGCTTGCGGCAGGCGTAGCGCCGTGGGCCGAGCGGACCGCCGCCGTTCCAGACGAGCCAGCGTCCGGGGAAGGCGTCGAGGTACTCGCCGAACATCCGCTCCGACACCTGGCCCTGCAGGCTCCGCTGCGTCCCGTGGTCTGGGGTGGCGTCGCAGAACTGGCAGCGGAACACGGCCCTCGTCGGCATCAGCGGCTCACCGCCGGAGAATGCCGCCGACCTGCCGGTCCGCGAGCGGAGCCGGATGGCACTAGGCGTCAGCCTTTCGGAGCATCAGCCATGTTTAGCATGGAGGCGTGCAGTGTGGAAGCGTATCGAAGCCGCACCCTCGCCCCGGTCCTACGGTCGGCCGCGGCCCCGCCGTTTGCGCGCTGCTCATCGCCGCTTGTGTGCCCCCGCCCGTTCGCCGTGAAACCGCGCCGGTAGGACCGCGGTGACTGAGAACGCGCGGCGGCTGGCCGTCATCGATCTCGGCTCGAACTCGTTCCGGCTCGTCGTCTTCACCTCGGGCGACGGCTGGTGGAAGCGCACCGACGAGATCTTCGAGGCGGTGCGGATCGGCGAGGGCCTCGCCGCGACGGGGTCCCTCGGCGAGGCGCCGATGCGGCGCGCCCTGGCCACGGTCAACGTCTTCGCCCACTTCTGCCAGGCCAACGGGTTGACCGGCGACACGATCAGGGCGGTGGCCACGAGCGCGATTCGCGACGCGGAGAACGCCGAGGACTTCCTCGTCCGGGCCGAGCAGCGCACGGGTCTGGCGATCCGGGTGCTCAGCCAGCAGGAGGAGGCGTACTACGGCTACCTCGCGGCGGTCAACTCGACGACCCTGGCCGACGGCTGCGTGCTCGACCTCGGCGGCGGTTCGATGCAGCTCGTCCGGGTCGACGGCCGCCTCGCCCGCGAGTCGGAGTCGTTCCGCCTCGGCGCCGTCCGCATGACCGAGCGCTTCCTCCCGGAGGACCGCCCGGCCAAGCGGCGCGAGCTCGACGCCCTGCGCGCTCACGTCACCCGCAAGCTCGGGCGGGCGCCCTGGCTCCCGGGTACCGGCCGCCGGCTGGTCGGGCTCGGCGGCACGGTGCGCAACCTGGCGACGGCGGCACAGCGGGCGGCGGGGCTGCCGTCGATCGGCGTGCAGGGAATGGTCATCACGCGGGACGCCCTCGAGGACCTCGTCGAGCGGCTGGCCGCGCTGCCACCCGGCGAGCGCGCCGAGGTGCCGGGCATCAAGGCGGCGCGCGGCGACCTGATCCTGGCCGGTGCCGTGGTGGTGGCCACCGTGCTCGAGGTCGGCGGGTTCGACGATCTCGAGGTGACGGAGGCCGGCCTGCGGGAGGGCGTGTTCTTCGAGCACCACATCGGCGGTGAGGCGCCCCTGTTCGAGGACGTCCGTCACGCCAGCGTGGTCAACTTGGCCCAGCAGTACCACGTCGACGTCGCCCACACGCGCCACGTCGCGCAACTGGCGCTCGGCCTGTTCGACGAGCTGGCCGAGGCCGGCCTCCACGCCGGCGACCCGATCGAGCGCGAGCTGCTCTGGGCGGCGAGCGTGCTCCACGACATCGGCATGTCGGTCGACTACGACGACCACCACAAGCACTCGCGCTACCTGATCCTCAACGCCGGCCTCCCCGGCTACGCCCCGAACGAGGTGGCGGTGATCGCCCAGGCCGCCCTCTACCACCGCAAGGGCATGCCCGACGCCGGCTTCCTCGAGCCCGTCCTTCTCGACGGTGACGACGCCCGGCTCAACCGCCTGGCCGCCCTGCTGCGGCTGGCCGAGGACCTTGAGCGCTCGCGCGACCAGGCGGTCCGCGAGGCGCACGTGCGGGTGCGCGGGAACGAGGTCGAGCTGCGGATGGTCGCCGACGGCGAGCTCGCCGTCCCCCGGTGGGCGGCCCAGCGGGAGACCGCGGTCTTCGAGCGGGCCTTCGGCGCCCGCCTGACCGTCGCCGGCCAGCCCGACCGGGCGGCGACGGCCGTCCGAGCGGCAGGAGGATGAGTGCGATCAGAGCGACCACGCCCGGCGTCCGCCTGGCCGTGGTCGGACACGTCGAGTGGGTCGAGTTCGCCCGCGTGCACCACGTCCCACGACCCGGTGAGGTGGTCCACGCCGGCGCCACCTGGGAGGAGGCGGCGGGAGGCGGCGCGGTGGCCGCCGTCCAGCTCGCCCGCCTGGCTGGAGCGGCGACGCTCTACACCGCGCTGGGCGACGACGAGCTCGGCCGCCGCGCGCAGGCGCGGCTCCAGCAGCTCGGCGTGGTCGTGCACGCCGCGCCGCGGAGCGCGCCGACCCGGCGGGCGCTGACCTTTGTCGACGACGCCGGCGAGCGGACGATCACCACGCTCGGGGAGCGCCTCGCGCCAGAAGTCCACGACGACCTCCCGTGGGACGTCATGGCCGCCACCGATGGGGTGTTCTTCACCGCCGGCGACGGCGGCGCCCTGACCGCGGCCCGTGCCGCCCGGATCCTCGTCGCCACCCCCCGGGCGCGGGCCTTCCCGGCGCGTCCGGTCGCGCTCGACGCGCTCGTCTACAGCGCCGGCGACCCGATCGAGCGGGAAGCGGCCGCTGTGCTCGCCCCGACCGCCACGCTGGTCGTGGTCACCGAGGGGGCCGAAGGCGGGACCTGGACGGCTGCCGACGGACCGACCGGTAGATGGACGGCGGCCGCCCTGCCGGGCGCGCCGGTCGATGCCTACGGCTGCGGCGACTCGTTCGCCGCCGGCCTCACCTACGGCCTCGCGCGAGGGGCGCCGCTCGCGGACGCGCTGGGCGTCGCCGCTCGCTGCGGAGCGACCTGCCTCACCGGCCGCGGGCCCTACGGCCGCCAACTGACCGGCGTCGAGCTCACCGCCTGACCCCCAACGGACGACGACCCCGGCTCGCCGGGGTCGTCGCCTGCTGCCCACTTCAGCTGCTGCTACTTCCCGATCAGCGGCGTGACGGCCTTGAGCACCGCCGGCATCTCGAGCACGTTGTCGAAGCCGCCGTTCGGCGTCGGCGACTTGCCGATCATGTAGTTGATCGCGGCCGCGTGGCGGGCCTCGACCTGCACGATCGTCCCGGCCACGCCGAGGTATGTCTTGTTCTGGAGCTTCGGCCCCTGCCCGTTGTACGCGGCGACGCCGGTGTTCTCCAGCAGCGAGGCCAGGCTGAGGAACGTCGCCTGGTTGGTGACCGGGAACTTGAACGTCGGCTTCTTCACCGGGGTTCCGCCCGCCGACTTGATCGCGCCGGCGAGCGCCGTCACGTGGTCGGCCTCGTGCTTGGCGATCTCGGCGACCAGGGTCTTGGCCGTCCCGCTGAGCCCGACCGTCTTCGCCTTGACGTTGTAGAAGTCGGACTCGAGGTACTCGAGCGTCAGCGCGTAGTTGAGGATCGCGAGATCCCCGGCCGACGAGGCGGCGAACGCCTCACTGAGGAACGGCCCGACGGCGCCGATGCCGCCGACGGCGACCGCGGCGAGCGTGCCGCGGATCAGGAAAGCCTCACGCGTGAGGCCCTTCACTTCGACTGCGGCCAAATCCGGGACCGCAAACTTGGAATCTGCCATTTGACTTGATCCTCTCTGTGCTTGCGGTTGGTTAGGCGATCAGGGGCTTGACGACGGCCAGGACCTGATCCATCGTCATCGGCTTGGCGAACGAGCCGTCCGGCGTGATCGACAGGCCGTTGAGCGTGTTGAGGATCGCCGCGTGGCGCGCCTCGACCGTGTGGATGGCCAGGGCGGCGCCGAGGATCTCCAGGTTGACGATGTTGCCGGCCTGGCCGAGGTAGGCGGCGGCGCCGAGGTTCTCGACGGTAGCCGCGAACTTGGCGACGTTCTTCGCATTGTCGATCGTGAACTTGCCGTTCACCTTCGGGGCCGGGGTTCCGCCGAGCTTCTTGGCGGCGGCCTTGAGCGCGTTGACGTGCGTCTGCTCCTGGGCGCCGAAGGTCTTCAGCAGGGTCTGCACCTTGCCGGTGAACAGGCCGGACTTGATGACCTTCTTGTAGAACTCGGTCTCGAGGTACTCGAGCGTCAACGCGTAGTTGACGATCGCGATGTCGCCGGCGTTCGGCGATGACGCCGATGTGGTCGTACCTGGGGTCGCCGTCGTGCTCTTGCTGCTGCTCGAGCCGCAGGCGGCGATGAACGCCGCGAGGGAGCTCGCCGCGGCGGCGCCGCCGACGCCCTTGCCGACCATTTTCAGGAACTTCTTGCGCTCGCTCGGATCACGTGCGAGAACCTCGAGTGCGCCGACCGGCTGAGGGCCGGTTTCCTCGGTCGCGGGGTTCGACATGTCGGATACCTCCGATTGGAAGACTTCGGGACGTAGGGCCGAACCTGCGTTGGCACACGGTCCCCTGGAAAGGGACACCCATCAAGCGTCCGCCGGCGGGTGTGTCTCCTGCTCTAGCGCGCAGAAGGGCTCGGCGGATCAGTCGAGGACCCGATTGATCGAGCGGGCGAGGAGCTCGATCGGATGAAGAATCCTAACGGGATGCTCGAGGTAGCGCGCCACCTGGATCGCGCAGCCGGGATTGGCCGCGGCGATCACGTCGGGGCGGACCGCCTCGAGGTTGGCCGCCTTGCGCCGCCCGAGCTCGGCCGCCGGCTCGGGCTCGAGCAGGTTGTAGACGCCGGCCGAGCCGCAGCAGAGCTCCCACTCGTCCGGGGTCACCAGCTCGAGGCCGGGGATCGCGCAGAGCAGCTCGCGGGGCTCGTCGCGGATGCCCTGGGCATGGGCCAGATGACAGGCGTCGTGGTAGGCGACGCGGAGCTCGAGCGGGTGGCGCACGGCGCGGGGCTCGACACCGGCGAGGAACTCGTGGACATCGAAAACCCGCCGGGGGAACTCCTCGTCGCCGGTCAGGTGGCCGTACTCCTTCATGCCCGAGCCGCAGCCGGCGGCGTTGACGACGATCGCGTCGTAGCCGGCGAAGGCGCCGATCGTCTCGTGGGCGCAGGTCCGTGCTTGCTCCTCGTAGCCGGTGTGGAGGGCGAGCGAGCCGCAGCAGCGGGCGGCGGCGGGGACGTGGACCTCGAAGCCCTCGGCGCTGAGGACGTCGATCGTCGCCCGGTTGACGTCGGCGAAGAAGACGCGCTGGACGCAGCCCTGGAGGAGGGCGACCGTCCCCCGCCTCTCTCCCCGCGCCGGCGTGACGGCGGGGAGCCGCTGCCAGGCCGCGCGCAGAGGGACGGCGGGGGCCATCGCCGCCATCGCCCGCAGGCGCCCCATGCGCTCGGGGAGGAAGCGGTCGAGGCGGAGCTTCCGGTTGAGGACCAGCGCGGGGACGAGCGCCCGCAGCCGCGCGGGGTGGGGAAAGAGCGCGAAGATCAGCCGCCGGAAGGCCCGGTCGGCCGGCGGGCGGTCGACCTGGCGCTCGACCTGGGGGCGGGTCTGGGCGAGCAGCAGGTCGTACTGGACACCCGACGGGCAGGCGGTCACGCAGGCCATGCAGCCGAGGCAGCGGTCGAAGTGGGTGACCATCTCCGACGAGAGCTCGGGCTGCTCGTGCCCGAGCGCCATCAGGGCGATCCGCCCGCGCGGCGAGTCCATCTCCTCGCCCCAGAGGGCGTAGGTCGGGCAGGTCGGCAGGCAGAAGCCGCAGTGGACGCAGTCGTCGATCAGCTCGGGCGCGGGAGGGTGATGGTCGTCCCAGGCCGATTCGGAGCGGTGGACGGGGGGAGGCTCCGTGGACATCGACTAGATGCCTCCCGCGTATCGGCCGGGATTCAGGACGCCGGCCGGGTCGAAGCGCGCCTTGACCCGGCGGAGAAGGTCGAGCTCGGGCCCTTCGCCGACCCCCCAGGGATCGACGGCGCGCCGCAGCGGCTCGGGGGCGTCGAGGAGGACGCAGGGCGCCGGCGCGAGCGCCGACCGCAGCGCCTCGACCGCGGCCGGATCCGAGCCGGGGAGGCGCACCCAGGCGAGCCCGAGGGCGGCGCGGACGACCGCGCTCTCGCAGGCGCCGAGCAGGCGCTCGAGGTCTGAGGGGAGCGCCGAGACCCGCACCACGGCGCCGTCGGGAGCGGCCCGCTGGCGGTCGCGCTGCTCGGCCCAGAGCGAGTCGTCGTCCTCGACGAGCTCGGTCTCGAGGCCGGCGTCGCCGAGCACCGCGGCCAGGGCGCCGGCGGCGCTGGCGGCCGCCCGGCCGGGGACGCGGGCGAGGAGTAGGCCGCCGTCGGCGGGCCCGTCCCAGCGGAGGTCGAGCGCCTCGAGCTCGAGCGCGCGGGCGGCGAGCAGGCGGGCGGCGCGGGCGAGCACGCCGGGGTCGGCCGCCCGGCCGGCGACGGTCAGGCACCGCTCGGGGAGCGGATGCAGGCGGAGCGTCGCCTCGCAGATCACCCCGAGCGTGCCGAAGGCGCCGCACATCAGCTTGGCGAGGTCGTAGCCGGCGACGTTCTTGATCACGTTCGACCCGGCCCGGGCGACGGTGCCGTCGGGCAGGGCGACGCGGACGCCGAGGATCAGGTCGCGGACGCCGCCGTAGCGGTGGCGCAGCGGGCCGCTGTCGCCGGTGGCGAGGATCCCGCCGATGGTTGCGCGGCCGTCGCCGTCGGGCGGATCGAGGGCGAGGCGCTGGCCCGAGGCGGCGAAGCGGTCCTGGGCGCGGGCGAGCGGCACGCCCGCCTGGATCACCACCGTCAGGTCGCCGGCGTTGTGCTCGACGATCTCGTCGAGCTGCTCGGTGGAGACGAGCAGCTCGGGCGGGTCGCCCGGGGCGCCCCAGGCGAGCTTCGTGGCGCCGCCGACCGGGCGCACGCGGCGGCCGCCGGCCAGGAGGCCGGCGAGCTCTCGGTCGTCGGCCGGCCGGGCGAGGTCGACGGTCGCCGACGCCGGCATCAGAAGCGCTCAGCCAGGCCGGCGGCCTCGAGCGGGTGGATGCGGTATGGCCCGGGGACCTCGCCGCAGAGGCGGGGCGTCGGCATCACCTTGCCGGGGTTGGCCAGGCCGTCGGGGTCGAAGGCGCAGCGGAGCATCTGGAAGGCGGCGAGGTCCTCCTCGGAGAACATCTTCCCCATGTAGGCGCGCTTGTCGACGCCGACCCCGTGCTCCCCGGTGATCGAGCCGCCGGCGTCGAGGCAGGCCTGGAGGATCAGCCCCGAGAGCTCCTCGGCGCGCTCCGCCTCGCCGGGGGTGTGGCCGTCGTAGCAGACGAGCGGGTGGAGGTTGCCGTCGCCGGCGTGGAAGACGTTGGCCACGCGGAGGCCGTACTCGCGGCCGAGCTCCTCGATCCGGCCGAGCACTTCGGGCAGGCGGGTGCGGGGGACGACGCCGTCCTGGACGAAGTAGTGGGAGGAGATGCGCCCGGCGGCGGGGAAGGCCGACTTGCGCATCTTCCAGAAGACGGCGCGCTCGGCGGCGGTCCGGGCGACCTGGACTCCGGTCGACTCGCTCTCGCGGCAGAGCGTCTCGAGCTCCTCGAAGCGGGCCTCGCACTCGTCCTTGGGGCCGTCGAGCTCGACGAGGAGGGCGGCGCCGGCGTCGGTCGGCCAGCCGGCGTGGGCCATCTGCTCGGAGGCGTGGATCGCCAGGGCGTCCATCATCTCGATCGCCGCGGGGACGAGCCCGGCGGCGACGATCTCAGACACGGCGTGCCCGGCGCTGCGGGTGTCGGGGAAGAAGGCGACCAGGGTCTTGACCGACTCGGGCGCCGGCACCACCCGCAGGGTGATGCGCGTGGCCACGCCGAGCGTCCCCTCCGAGCCGACGAAGGGGCCGAGGAGGTCGTAGCCGGGCGGGTCGAGGTGCTTGCCGCCGAGGGTGACGACGCCGCCGTCGGGGAGGACGACCTCGAGGCCGGTGACGTAGTTGGTCGTGAAGCCGTACTTGAAGCAGTGGGCGCCGCCGGAGTTCTCGGCGACGTTGCCCCCGATCGAGCAGACGATCTGGCTCGACGGATCGGGGGGGAAGAAGTAGCCGGGGGCGACGGCGTGGGAGACGGCGATGTTGGTCACGCCGGGCTCTACGACGACGCGCTGGTTGGGGAGGTCGACCTCGAGCACGCGGCGCATCCGGCTGAGCACGAGGAGGACGCCGTTGGCGATCGGGAGCGCCCCACCCGAGAGGCCGGATCCCGACCCGCGGGCGACCCAGGGGACCTGGAGGTCGTGGCAGGCGCGCACGACGTCGCGGACCTCCTCGCCGGTGGCGGGGAGGACGGCGACCGGCGGGATCACGCGGTAGTGGAGGAGTCCGTCGGACTCGTAGGTCCGCAGGTCGTGGGGGTGGGTGAGCACGTTCGCGTCGCCGCAGATCGCCCGGAGGCGCGCCGTCAGCTCGACCGCCGGAAACGCGTCAGCCATCATTTGACTCGGATCGGGATTGGACACCGAACACCATTCAACACCAGAGCGGGAGTACCCCGGCCGATGCCGAACCTACTCAGACGATGAAGTGCGATGACGCGGCCCGCGCGTGCTTGACCTGCTGATCGTCGCTGCGACGGCGGGCTTCGCCCTGCTCGGCCTGCGCCGCGGGTTCGTGGTCAGCCTCTTCTCGCTGCTCGGCTTCCTGATCGGGGCGGTGGTCTCGACAGCGCTGGCCGGGGTGTTCCTGCCGCCGGGGCGGCGGTCACTCGCCACGCCGGTGTTCGGCCTCTTCGCCGCCCTGCTCGGCGGCGGGACGCTCGGCGTGGTCATGGGCGAGCTCGGGGCGCGGCTCCGCGCCCGCCACCCGAGCCGCTTTCCGGGCCGGGCCGACGGCCCGCTCGGGGCGGTGCTCTCGGGCTGCATCGTCCTCGGCGTGGCCTGGATGCTCGGCGCGGTGGCGCTGGCGGTGCCGCGCGACAGCCTCGGCCTGCGCCAGGCCGTCCAACGCTCGGCCGCCCTGCGCGGCCTCGACGCCCTGCTGCCGGCGCCGGCCGGCGTGCTGCGGGCGCTCGAGCCGTTCGACCCGCTGCCGGCGCTCCAGGGGCCGCAGGCCGAGATCGCCCGCCCGACCCGGCAGATCACCCGGTCGACCGCGGTCCGGCGGGCGGCGGCGAGCGTCGTGCGCGTGCTCGGCAGCGCCTGCGGCACCGGCCTCGAGGGGTCGGGCTGGGTGGCCGCTCCCGGCGTGGTGGTGACCAACGCCCACGTCGTGGCCGGCGAGTCCGACACGGTGGTGCTGACCGCGGCCGCCGACTCGCCCGAGTGGCCGGCGGAGATCCTCGCCTTCGACACGCAGAACGACATCGCCGTGCTCCGCGTCCGCGGGCTCGACCTGCCGGCCCTTCCCCTGGCGGTGGACCCGCCGGCCGGGCGGGCGGCGGCCATCCTCGGCTATCCGCACAACGGCCCCCTCGACGTCCGCTCGGGGCGGATCGGCGCGACGATCAGCCGCCGGGCCCCCAACGCGTTCGGCCGCGGAGCGGTGGACCGGCTGCTGACGCCGCTGCGCGGCCTTGTCCGCCCGGGTAACTCCGGCGGGCCGATGGTCGACGCGCGCGGCCGGGTGGTCGCCACCGTGGTCGCCGAGACCTTCGGCGGCGGCATCCTCGGGGGCTACGGCGTCGCCAACCCGGCCGTGGTCCGCGCGCTGGCCGGGGCGCTGGCGCCGGTGCCCGACGGCCCCTGTCACACGTAGGGGTTGGACCGTGTGTCCTTCCGGCTGCGCCAGACGGTAGGTGTCTCCGCCGGGGGGGCGGACCTAGACTGGGGTGAGTGAACGTCGAGGGCTCGGTCGAGGCACGCTGCGACTTCGTGCTGCGCAGCGTCGAAGATCGCGGAGTCCGCTTCGTGCGGCTTTGGTTCGTCGACGTGCTCGGCAATCTCAAGAGCATGGCGATCCCGGTCTCAGAGCTCGAGAGCGCGCTCGAGGACGGGGTCGGGGTCGACGGATCCTCGCTCGAGGGATCGGCGCGGCTGGCCGAGCGCGACGTCATCGCCTATCCCGATCCGCTGACCTTCCAGATCCTGCCGTGGCGCCCGGGGTCGCTGGTGGCGCGCATGTTCTGCGAGGTCCGCTCGCCCGACGGCCGGCCCTTCGCCGCCGACTCGCGACTCGCCCTGGCGCGTGTCGTGCGCCAGGCGGCCGAGCTCGGCTTCACCTTGGAGGTCGGCAGCGAGATCGAGTTCTTCCTCTACGCCGGGGGCGAGCCGCCCGGCCGCGGCACCGACGATCCGGTGCCGGTTCCGCTCGACCAGGGCGCCTACTTCGACCTGACCTCGCTCGACGTCGGCAGCGACTTCCGCCGGCGGACGATCGAGTACCTCGAGCAGATGGGCATCCCGGTGAAGAGCGCCCACCACGAGGTCGCCGCGTCCCAGCACGAGATGGACCTGCAGCACACCGACGCGATGTCGATGGCCGACGCCCTGATGACCTTCCGCCTGGCCGTCAAGGAGGCCGCCCGGACGGTCGGCTGCTACGCCACCTTCATGCCCCAGCCGGTCGAGGGGCAGCCGGGGTCGGGGATGCATCTCCATCTGTCCCTCTTCGGGGCCGACGGGAACGCCTTCTTCAGCCCTGAGCGCGACCAGCCGCTCTCGCCGGTCGGCCGGTGCTTCCTCGCCGGCGTGCTGGCCCACGGACGCGAGCTGTCGGCGGTGACCAACCAGTGGGTCAACTCCTACAAGCGGCTGGCCAACGGCTACGAGGCGCCCCAGCACGTCTCGTGGACCCGCCACGGGCGCTCGGCGCTCGTGCGCGTCCCGTCGCTGCGGCGGGGTCGTCCGAGCGCCGCGCGGATCGAGCTTCGCTCGCCGGATCCCGCGGCCAACCCCTACCTCGCCTTCGCTCTCGTCCTCGCCGCCGGCCTGCGGGGGATCGAGCGCGGCTACGAGCTCGAGGCCGAGACGGTCGACGAGCCGGCGCCGGGGACCGAGCGCCTGCCCGAGGATCTGGGCGAGGCCACCGACGTCTTCGAGTCCTCGGAGCTGGCACGGGATACGCTGGGCGACCGCCTATGCGACTGGTACGTGCTCAACAAGCGCCGGGAGTGGGCGGACTACCGCACGACGGTGGGCCCCTTCGAGCGCCGGCGGTACCTGCGGCTATGACCGAGGCCTGGATCTACGCCGCCGATTCCGGTGAGGCGGCCGAGAGCGCCCGCCTGCTCGAAGAGCTCGGCTTCAGCGCGCGCCGGGTGAGCGTCAACGGCTCGCTGCGCCCGAGCGCCGAGGACGGGGGGTCCGCGCGCCGGCCGACGCTGATGCTCGTCCTCGCCGGGGGCGAGGGCCCGGCCGCCGGCGACCTCTGCCACCGGCTCGAGCAGGACGTCGAGCTGAGCGAGATCCCCCGGGTGGTCGCGCTCGACACCGACGACCTCCAAGCCGGCGTCGGGGTGGCCGAGGGTCACGAGCTGATCGTGCGGCCGTACTCGTGTGTCGAGCTCGGGATCCGCATCGCCCGGGCGCGCCAGCAGATCTCCGGGGTCGACTCCGACGTGCTCCGGGTCGGTGAACTCGAGCTCAACCTGGCCAACTACCAGGTTTCGATCGATGGACGGCCGATCAACTTCACCTACATGGAGTACGAGCTGCTCAAGTTCTTCGTCACCCACCCGGGCCGGGTGTTCACCCGCGAGGCCCTGCTCAGCCGGGTCTGGGGCTACGACTACTACGGCGGCGAGCGGACGGTCGACGTCCACATCCGGCGGCTGCGGGCCAAGCTCGGCCAGGACTACGGCGGCCGGATCCAAACCGTGCGGAGCGTGGGGTACCGCTTTGACGCCTGAGGTCTCCCACCCGGCCGGAGCCGACCAGGGCGCGGCCCGCCGGGGCGGCCAGAGCCGGGCGATCTACGACGGCTTCCGCCAGACGATCAAGGCCGTGGGCACCGGGGTACGCGGGAGCCGCGAGCTGACCTTCGCCGAGGCGCGGGCGGCGATGACGCTGCTCCTCGAGGGGGGGACGACGCCGGCCCAGAGCGGGGCGTTCCTGGTGGCGATGCGGATCAAGGGCGAGTCGGCGGCCGAGCTCGCCGGGTTCGCTCAGGGGCTCCGCGAGGCCTCGTCGCCGGCGGACACGACCTGCGCGCGGCCGCTGGTCGCCTGTGCCGGCGCCTACGACGGCGTGGCCGACACGCCGCACCTGAGCCTGGCCGCCGGCGTGGTGGCCGCGGCCGCCGGGGCCGGCATCGTCCTCCACTGCGGCGACACGCTGGGGCCGAAGTACGGGATCACCGTGGCCGACGTGCTCGGCGCCCTCGGCGGCCCGGCCGTGCCTTCGGCCGACCAGTCGACGCGGATGCTCGAGGCGGCCGGGGTGACGGTGATCCACGCCGGCGAGGCGATCCCGGGCTGGCGGGCGCTCGCCGCGATCCGCGACGAGGTCGGCGTGCGCGGGCCGGTCCACTCGGCCGAGAAGCTCGTCGACTACTACGGGGCCCGGCGCTTCGTCGTCGGACACACCCACAGCTCCTACAGCGAGCGCCTGCTCGGGGCGCTCGACCTGCTCGGCGCCGAGCGCGCGGTGGCCGTCCGCGGCGTCGAGGGCTCGGACGTGATGCGTCCCGGCCGCCCCCAGGCCTTCGAGGCGGGCCGGTCGCTCGAGCTGCCCCAGCGGCTCGAGTCGCGGCTCGCCCGCCCCGTGGCGCCGACCTCGCCGGGCGGCAAGGCCGCCCGGTCGGCTCCGCTGACCCACGAGCTCGTCGGCGGCGAGCTTGGCGGC
>JBPCNA010000121.1:0-6588 GCA_051001735.1 Solirubrobacteraceae bacterium | reverse complement strand
GGGAACTGGGGCCTTGGCGCTGGGGGCCGCGGCTCCGCCTCCTCCCGGGGACCGGGGGCCGTGGCCGTCGCGGCGGCCGCCGGGCCCGGCGGCCGGGCGACGGCCGTGGGCCCGACCACCTCCCGCTCGTAGGGGATCGCCTCCATCGTCGCCGAGGCGTCGCGCGGCACGTCGGACGCGACTTCGGGCGTCCAGTCGAGGAACTCGCCGCAGACGCAGAAGTCGCTCTCGCCGGTGTTCGGACGACCGCAGGCGGGGCAGGTCTTCATGCCCGGGCGCCGCCCATCGAGGATCGGGCGGCGCCGGCGGCGGGCTCCTCGACCGAGCACCGGACATGGACCGGCCGCTCGCGCTCGAGCACGCGGAGGATCGCCTCCCGCTGATCGGGGGTGAGGGGGGCGGCCGACCGGACGATGAGCTGGGAATCGCCGACGCCGGAGACGTCGGGGACGCCGTCGGAGACGCGGACGCCGCCGCTGTCGCGAACGCTGAGCGAAAGGTCGGGGAAGGTCAGCCGGAGGATCAGCTCGATGCCGGCCGAGGTGCCGCGGCGGCGGTTGACCTCGGCGGCGTTGCGCACGAGCGCCCGCCGGACGTCGAGCGGCAGGTCCTCGTCGGTGATCAGGCCCAACCAGGTAGCCATCAGCCGGAGCAGCCCGTCGGGCCCGAGGTCGGCCGAGAGATAGGCCGGCAGGGAGTCGAGGATGTCGACCACCGGATCGAGGACGAACTCGAGGGCGCCGATGAAATGCATGCCGAAGTCGCCCTCGAGATAGACCGACGGGAGGCCGCCGCGGAGATAGGCGCGCGCCGAGGCGGACGGCGGCGGCGCGGCGACGACGACCTGCGTCGAGACCGGTGGCGTGCGGCCGTTCGTGCTCACGTGCCCTGGCGGCGAGTGGCCTTGACGGTGTGGTTGTCGGAGACGATGAGTTCGTCGGGACCGATCTCGAGACGGTCGCCGACGGGACGGGCGGAACGCTGACCGGTCCGGAGATCGCTCTCGTAGATGCGCAGGAGGCTGATCAGCTCGACCCCGGGAACTACCTGGATCACGCCGTGGAGCTCGCCCTGGGTGACCGGCCGCCCGAACCTCCAGCCGCCGGCCAGACGGCCCGATCCGCCGCCGATGAGGGGATTGAGATAGCGGTAGAGCGCCCGCCGGACGTCGATCTCCACCCGCCCGAGATCGGAATGGGGGGCGGCCTCGACGTTGACGACGATGCTCACCCCGCGCATAGGGGCCGCGCCGACGGAGACCGTGGTCCCGACGATGCGCCGGGCGTCGAGGTACTCGGCGACCTCGAGCACGATGTTGCGCCCGGGCGTCAGCTCGGCGAGCGTGAGGGGTCGGTCGGCATCGTCGATCGCCGCCACGAGGTAGACGGCGACGGCGCCGGGACCGATCTCGGCGCAGCGGGCGCGGTCGACGCCGTTCGTCGCCTCCATCGCGAGGTGGACGAAGTCGTCCGCGGTGACCGCGCGATGGCGGGTGCGCAGCTCGAGGGTCGCCCGCCGGCGCGCCGAGTCGAGGTCCTCGGCGTCGACTCCGCCCCGGGCGGGCAGCGGGTTGGTGACCGAGGCGATCCCGGGAATCGCCGACCGGAGCACGGTGATCTCACCGGCGGCGACGTTGCCGTGTCGCCCGCCGCCGTGGCGGTAGGCGCTCATCCGGAACGCCGAGCCGGTGGGCGGAACCGCGCCGTGCTGCGTCCAGCCGCCGTCGCCGTGGCGGATCGCCGGCCCGAGGAGGATCTCCCCGGCGGTCTCGTCAAACACGAAATGACGGTCGGTGGCCGAGCTCGCGGCGAAGGACTCCGCCTCGTCCCAGCGCTGCCATTCCTCGGCATCGGGGTCGAGCACCTCGAGCGTCTCGCCGTCCTCGAGCGGGAGCGCCGGCCGGTTGAGCAGCCGGAGCGTCTGGGCGGGCGTACCGTCGCTGTAGCCGAGCCCCTCGTGGGTCTCGACGACGGCATGCCGGACCGGGAGCTGGGCGCCGATCGCGCCGGCGCTGATCTGGCGGATCTCGGGCGGATGGGAATACGTCACGCCACCGGAGGGTCCGGTCCCGGCGCGGTCGAGCAGCCGGCAGCGCAGCCAGTAGAGGCGGCGACCGGCGATGGGGACCACCATGCTCCGACGGGGCATCGCCAGCTCGATCGTGCCGCTGCCGAAGTTGAAGCCGCCGGTGGTGTCGGTGAGGACCTCCGCGGGGGCCCAGGCCCCGTCGCCCTGGGCGACCTCCCAGCGGAGCGGCGGGTCGGCCGGATCGACACCGGCGCCGCGGGCCTGGAGGGCGACGACGTCGACTCCGAGGAGGAGGCGCCCGAGCGGGTCGGCGAAGCCGAGGTAGAGGGCGTCGCCGGGGCGGGGCGGCGTGGCGAACGGCCGGCAGTCCCCCTCGTGGGGGCGAGCCTCGCCGTCGGCGACGCCGACCTCGCTGAGCGAGCCCTCGCGCTCGATCACGTAGGCGGCGGGCCGTGCCGGCCTGATCGTGAACTCGTCGCGCACCTCGAAGACGATCGGGTCGCCGTTGGGTCCGCGGGTGGTGGCGACCTCGGTCGTCCGAGCCGCGATGTGGACGGGGTCCTCGAGGCGGCCGGCGAGCCGGAAGCGGACGAGCACCTGGGCGGCGGCGGGCGGCGCGAGCTGGATCCCGAGCAGGTCGAGGAGCGCGACGTGGATCTTCTCGGGCAGGCGGTTCACGCGATAGATCAGCAGGTCGGTCATCCAGGCGAACAGCTCGATCAGCGTGATCCCGGGATCGGAGACGTTGTGCTCGGTCCATTCGGGGCACGTCTGCGTGATCCGCAGGCGCGCCTCGCTGACCAGGTCCTGGAAGGTGCGGTCGTCGAGCTTGACCGGCGGCAGGGTCATGCGTGTTCCTCGGCGGGGATGATGTAGAAGGGGTAGACGAGGTTGCGAACGTCGTTGGTCTTGCGCAGGCGGTAGGTCAACTCGACGCCGAGCACGCCCTCGTCGCTGCGGTCGAGGTCGAAGGCGATCGACTCGATGTCGACGCGCGGCTCCCAGCGGTCGAGCGCGACGCGGATGGCGCGGTCGATCTGACCGATCGTCTCGCCGTCGATGCTGTCGAAGACGAAGTCGTGGGCCCCGCAGCCGAACTCGGGGCGCATCGGCCGCTCGCCGGGGGCGGTCGAGAGGATCAGCCAGAGGGCCTGCTCGACGTCGAGCGCGTCGTGGGCGAGGGCGAGGCCGCCGCGCTGATCGACGCCGAGCGGGAAGGAGATGCCGGTTCCGAGGATCTCGCGCATCCGGGTCAGCCCAACATGATCTGAGGCGCGACGATCTGGACGAGGCCGGTCGCCTCGATCTGGATGACGGCGCCCCGAATCTGCACGGGGCCGGCCGACTCGAGGGCGAGCTGGGCGCCGGCGGAGACCTTGGTCTGGGCCCCGCTCTGGACGGTGACGCCCTGGCCGCCCTGGACGGTGACCGACTGGGCGCCCTTGAGCGTCAGGCTCTGATTGGCCTCGAGCGAGGCGCTGGTGCCGGCCTCGCCCTTGAGCGCGGAGGTCGCCTTGAGACTCATGTCGGCGCCGGCCTCGAGCGCGACGCCGGCGTCGCCCTTCACCGTGATCGCCTGGACGGCCTGGGCGGTGAGCTTCTCCGTGCTGCGGAGGGCAAACGATCCGTCGACCTGGGCGAGCTCCTCGGGTTTGCCGCGCGCGTTCCAGACGGCACCGAGGACGTAGGGGTGCTGGTCGTCGTCGTGCTCGAAGGCGATCACCACCTCGTCGCCGATGTGGGGCAGCATCAGCAGACCGCGGTTGGCACCGGCGGCGGGGGCGGTCATCCGGGCCCACCAGCCCTCGTGGTTTTCGTCGAGCGCCGGGTACTTGACGCGGACGCGGCCGAGCCCGGCGGGATCGCGGTTGTTGGTCACGACGCCGACGACCACCGAGTGGTGCCAGCCGGTGTGCTCGGTCGCCGAGGAGAGGCCGGTGATCGTGTTCTGCCGGCGGCCGGTGATCCGCAGACGGGTGTGGTAGCCGCGACCGGAGACGAAGACGTGGCTCGCCTCCGAGAGCATGTAGGTGCCGCCGAAACGATTCCCGATCCCGCCGATCTTCACCTTCGTTCCGGCCCGCAGGCGCGGATCTCCGTCGTTCAGGCCGTCGGCCTCGACGAACCCCGCGGCGAGGTCGCCGGCGATCGCCTGGGCGAGCGATGTGGCCTCGGCGGCATTGCCGACCGGCCGGTCGGAGACGGTGACCGTCCCGCCCGCAAGCCCGCTGACCACCGCCGCGCGCTGGACGCCGAACGCGTGGGCGACGGCCGGTGTCCGAGCCGTCCCGACGATCGACTGCCCGGCGACGGGGTCCCAGCCGCGGACGGTGACCTCGGCGACCTGGCGAGCGCCGGTCACGCGCGGGCGAAACGAGTGGAGCCCGCGCCCCCAATGGAGCTCGACGGGGGCGCCGGCGGTGACGCCGGCCCTACGGAAGTGGAGCGTGTCGCCGACCACCACCACCTCGAACCCGACCGACTGGGCGAGGCGCCAGAGAAACGCCAGGTCGGTCTCGTTGCTCTGCTGGACGAAGGCGCGCACGTCGGTCGCGGCGTCGACCTCGGGCTTCAGGCCGCCGCGGCTGATGACCTTGCGGGCGATGTCGGAGACCGACATCTGCTGGTAGGTCTCGGTGCGGCGGGTGCGGTTGAGACCGTGGGAGGAGTCGTAGCCGCGGAGGGCGAGGATCGCCTCGCCGGCCGCGAACTCCGGCTCGAGCGCGGTGATCTGGCCCTTGAAGACGCTGGTCAGCACCTTCTGGTCGGGCGCGCGGAAGCGCACCTCGACGTTCGCCCCGATGCTGAAGTGGGCGTCATCGACGTGCTCGAGCTTGGCGTCGGCGAGCCGCATCGAGAACATGTCGGGGAGGGTGAGATGCGACTCGACCCGGACCTCGATCAGGTGGGAGGCGATCGTGACGTCGAGCGGCGTGCCGCCGATGCGCACCTCGACCTCGGAGATCAGCGGCGCGTCGGTCACGATTCAGCGAGGGGGATCGAGAGCGTGGCGCCGCGGCGAATCCTCAAGGGGTCGTCGATGCCGTTGGTCTCGGCGATCTTCCGCCACCGGGTCGGGTCGCCGTAGTGCTCGTAGGCGATCGAGGCGAGGCTGTCGCCGTCGCGGACGACGTGGGCGGCCAAGTGGTCGGTGGCCCGGGTCGTCGGATTCTGGGGCGCCGCCGGTGCGGAGTTCGGAGCCTTGGGATCCTTGGCGACCTGGATCAGCGACATCTGTGCCTGGGCGCGGGTCGGGGTCCCGTCGGGCCGGAAGAGGGTGAACTGGACGCTGAGCTGGGAGCAGACGGCGGTGAAGCTCCGGTAGGTCCCCCAGCCGAAGGTGATCGTCGGCGGACGCGCCTGGTTGCGGTTGCCGCCGGAGAGCCGGGCGTCGACCTCCATCATCCCGAAGAGGGCGTCGGTCGCGGCGGTGACGTCGCCGTCGGGATCGGCGTGAAAGAGGAGGTCGAGGTTCAGCTCGCGGGGATGGCCGCCGCTGAACTGGGGCGGTGGGAGGCTGGCCCCGACGATCGGCCGCATCGTCCAGTCGTTCGACTTGGTGATCGCGTACTCGCTGGGGTTGAACCAGCACTCGAGCGACTTGCCGCCCTCGATCTCGAGCTTGGCGCGCTTGAATCCGGTCGGCTCGGCCACGCTACACCAGCCCGGCGTGGCCGACTTCGAGCGATTCGGTCCCGACCTCGCCGGCCGTGGCCGCCGTCTCGGGACCGGTCCACTTGATCGGGAAGGCCGCGGCGAAGTTGAACGTCCGGATCGGGGTGCCGGTCGGGCCGACGAGGGTGACGGTGAGCGTCGGTCGCTGGGCCGCCTTCTGGTAGTTGAAGAACCACCTGAGGAGCGCGTCCTCGTGGGTGAGCCCCCGCTTGAGCGAGATCGTCGGGTAGCGGGCGCGGCCGCGGAGGCGGTGGACGTAGGTGTTGTTGCCGCCCTCCTCGTACTCGAGGACGTCGTACTCGACGGCGAGGCCGGTGCATTCGGCGAAGCGGCCGATCTCGATTCCGGGTATCGCGACCTTGAACGTGAGCTGGCCGAGCGGATCGGGGACGGCACCGTTGGTCGTGGGCGAGGTCGAGGCGACGGTCTTCGGGGCCATCAGCGGAACCCGAAGGTGATGTCGCCGATACGTTCGTGCTCGATCAGGAGCTCGCGGCGGAGCCGGTCGAGCACCTCTTCGCAGACCGCCTCGATCGTCAGGCCGGCGACGGTTTGGGCGCTCCTGTCGCGAACGGCCGGCTGGCTCGGTTTCTCGCCGGGCGCGGAGTCGACCCGGGAGCGCTGCACGGTGACCGGGCCGGTCGGCGCCTGGGGCGCTCCGAAGATGACGGTCGCCCGGCCGCCGGCGTCGACGGCGGCAGGGGCGCCGGTGGCCTGGGCGAGCGCCCGGCCGGTGGTCGGGACGAACACCGGAGCGCGGCTGCGACGCTGAACCGGGGCGGTGCGGACGCGGGGGCGCAGGGCAGGCGAGAGGGAGAGCGGACGCACCGGAGGGACCACCCTCCGCGCCCCCGTCGGGTGTTTTGTTCCCACCATTCTTGCCCG